>CAYTCW010000095.1:6118-17122 GCA_964436235.1 uncultured bacterium | reverse complement strand
TGCAGCAACTCATTTTCCGATTGACTATTGGGGGCATCATAGGGAAGCTGATTAGCAACCTTTTCATATGGATTTCTTTCAATTCTAAGGTTTTTAATAGTTCTGACAACAGTATTATGGGCTGCTTTCCCCGCTGCTTTGCTACCGAATGATTCCAATAAATTATGATCTATGCCAGTAATTTTAAAAGCTTTATTAATATGGAAGGGTCCATTTTGCACCACATATTAGACCTCCTTTCATCTTTTCCGAGGGCTTCAACCTTTATTTTCTTTAATTAGCATATTTGATTTATACTTAAAAGGTTAACCCCCCGCACCAAGCAAATTAATGGTCGAAGACCATCAACATAAGGTATAATAGATTTGTTGCCAAGCTGAACTATTTGTTAAAGAAGTGGATTTCGCCATGCCGGATATATTTATTCGGGCTATGAGGCGGCGCATTTATATTTACGGATGTACGAATCGGGCCTGCCTGAAACGGTTATAGTAATAGGACCCTGTCACAGAGCGTTTATGGAAAAAGCCATCGGCGTTTTTTCCGGAAGCGGCTTTGAAACGCCTCTCGGAGTATGCGAAACCGACTTAAAACTTTCGGAGGCCATCGCGCAAAAGCCGCCTTTTTCTTTTGACGACAGACTGCACCAGTTCGAACATTCAATCGAAGTGCAGCTGCCTTTTTTACAACATATTTACGCCGCCGCCGGCAAGCCTCTCAAGATCGCGGCGCTCTGCGTTTTAGACCAGAGCCTCAAAACCGCAAAACTCGCGGCGGAATCGCTTGGCGCCATACTTAAAGAACGCGGCGGAAATTTCGCGATCATAGCTTCTTCCGATTTCTCGCATTACCTGCCCGCTGCCGAAGCTTTCAAATACGATAAATATGCTATAGACGAAATTTTAAAACTCGATATAGACGCGATGTATCGCGCTATCGAAAAGCACGATATAACGATGTGCGGCTACGGCCCGATCGCTATATGCGCACTGACCTTAAGTAAAATTTATTCCATAAAACCGCGTCTGCTTAAGTATGGAAACAGCGGCGAGGTTAAAGCTATGCCGGAAGTCGTCGGCTACGCCGCCATTTCATTTGAAACCAACGAAAACGAAACAGAGGTTGTAAATTGAAAGCTATTGAATTATATATCGCCGATCTTAAAAGTACGGTGCATGAAAAGCGCAAGCGCGCAATTAACGCTTTAATCGCCCTCAAAGAAAAAGAATCGATAAAGCCGCTTTTAGTTATAGCCGGCGACCGCAACGTCGAGATCCGTTATATGACGGCCCGCGCATTCGGCGTTTTCGACGATAGAATATTGATCGAGCCGCTCATAAAATATCTCAAGGACGAATCGCCTAAAGTGCGCTACCGCGCCGCTATGAGCCTTATGGCGCACCGCCACGAAAAAATAGTGCAGCCGCTTATCGACGCGCTGTCCGACCCGGACGAAAACGTGAGGTACTGGGCCGCGAAAGCCCTCGCTAAAACGGGCGATGAGAACGCTATATTAAAATTAAGACAGTGCCTTTCATCGCCGGAGTGGATAGTTCGCAAATCCGCTTCAGACGCGCTTATCGAAATAGGCGCGCCGTCGCTTAAGTATCTGTACGAAATATTGGAGCGCGCCGGAGAAGACGCTAAGTTCTGGACGGTTAAAACTATAGGCAAAATAGCCGATCAAAGCTCCACTTCGGTATTGATTCCTTTTATGGCCGACAAAAATCAAGACATTCAAACGGCGGCGGTCGAAGCGCTCGGAAATATTTCTGATTCGCGGGCCATTAATCCGCTTATATCGCTTTTGCAAAGCGATGAAAACCATTTAAAACACCATATAAAAGAAGCATTATGCAAAATCGGCGATAAATGTATCGCCCATCTTATAAAAGTGCTGTCGTCTTCGAGCTGGAGCGCCAGGCGCACCGCTTCGAAAGTGCTCGGCGAAATAGGCGGCCGCTCTATCGAGTTTTTAATGTCTGAGTTAAAAAAGTATAAATCGGCGCCGGCCGACGGAAGCGCACCCAATGACGACGCGGTTTACTGGATAATCGAAGCGCTCGGTGAAATCGGCGATAAAGTAGTCACTCTTCAACTCATCGAATTATTGAAAAGCAAAAAAAATGAAATAAAAATTGCAGCTATAAAGGCGCTCGGCAAAATTAAAGACGAGCGGGCGCTCGAGCATTTAATCGATATGCTCGAAGAAAACGATGAAATGGTTTCAGAAACTTTAATAAAGGCTGTCGCCGTATTCAAAGACGACGCGGTGAATTCGCTTATAAAAAATCTTGGCTCAGATAAGTGGCAGGTAAGAAGCAACGCCGCCGCCGTGCTCGAAAAAATTGGACCTCAGACAGCTGCGCGGCGCATGCTCGAGCTTCTTGACTGCAAGAACCGCGACGTATCGCATTGGGCGGCTGAAATTATAGCCCGCTTCGATAAATATCTCGAAAACGATCTCATAGATCTTCTTGAAAACGGCAATTATGACCAGCGGTTTTATGCGTCTAAAATACTCGGCCGTATAAAATCCGAAAAGGCCATACCCGGACTTATAAACGGTCTACAGGACGAATACTGGACGGTAAGAAAAAATTCGGCGTTCTCTCTCGGCGAACTTAAAAGTAAAGACGCGATACCGCCTTTAGTGCGTTCGCTCAAAGACGAAGACGAAGATCTCAGGGCCGAAATCTGCACGGCGTTAGCTAAAATGGGCTACGCGCAGGTCGGCAAATTTTTAAGCCCCTATATAGACGATGAATTCACCAACGTGCGAATTGCCGCTATCGGTGCGGCCGGCGAACTTGGATATAAAGAAGCCCTGCCGTCGATAGCCGGCCGCATAAACGACGACAATATATACGTGCGTATAGCCGCTATCAAAGCCGTCGGACGCCTTAAAGGCGAGGCGTGCATAAATCTTTTGCTCGCTCAAATGAATAACTCCGAACTGCGAAGCCATATAATAAGCGCGCTTGGCGAAATAGGCGCTTTAAGCAATATCAAGCATTTAACCGCGGTTCTGGCTAAAAGCGAAAACCGCGAAGAACGGGCGTTAGCGGCATCCGTATTAAATAATTTCGACCAGCGTGAAGTAATAAAAGCCCTTTCAGAAGCGCTTTCTGACGATTATTACATGGTGCGCAAAAACGCCGCACTGAGCCTCACTCTTATCAATGAAAAACGCCGCGGCCTCGATAAGATTAGAAACAGCCAGGCCGGCGAAAATAACGAGGCCGACTCCCTGTATTCGCTCGGAATAGCTTTTTTGAACGCAAAAAAATACAGCGATGCGGTGGTCGCGTTCCAAAAATCTTTAGCGCTCGCGCCTAAAACTTATAATACTTTGATTAAACTTGGAATAGCCTACGAAAATAAAGATATGCTCAACGAAGCTATCGAATGTTTCAATAAGTGCTCGGCCATCGAACCTAACCGGCCGGAAAGCTATATTTACTTAGCGGTTGCCTTAAGCAGCGTAAAAAAATACGAAGAATCGCTCGTCAATCTCAAACGAGCGGAAGAATGCGCTAAAAACGCTAAAACTCTCGATATAGTTAAAAAACTGATCAAAAAAGTCAAAACCTTAATGTACAGCTATTAAAGCACTCCGTGATAACAGCACCTGACGCGTTTTTCTTCTACGTTGAAGAAATAATTATATTTAGATGGAACTGCCGGGCATTTAGGAATAGCTTTAACGGAGGTTTTAAGACTGCCTTTAATATCGCTTAGTGATTTAAGCGCGACTCCCGGTTGAGTTAAATACAAATCGACGGCCTCGTTTAAAATAGCCATATTTTTGCGGCATTGCCATTCCTGAAAAAACAGGACGCCCTGATATATGCCGTACCCCAATCCAAAAATAAGCGCGCAGTAAAATACGACCTCAACAATTGTAATAGCGCGTTTTTTATTATTTATTCCGATAAAAGAACGGTCCATTTGTTTACACCTCAAAAAAAATAAAAATTTTGTTTCATTTTTGAAGAAAATATTATATACTAATATTCAACAATTTAATTATATCAGAATAACAGAATAAATGCAAGTCAAATAATTATCGATTTAACCTTAAAAGAGAGCGTGATTTATGACTATTTTAAAAAAACAAAAAGTATTTCTACTTTTATTTTCTATTATATTTCTATCTGTCGGCCTTTGCGGATGCTTCGAACCTAAAATGAAGTTTTTGAAAGAATTCGGATCTGAAGGCAAGGCCTCCAACGAATTCAGCGGTCCTACCGATATAGCGGTCAATTCAAAAGGTGAAATTTATATATGTGACACCGGCAATAACCGCGTCGTCGTTTACAATTCAAACTACGACTATATTAAAACTTTAAGCGGCGGAACCGTAAGTATGAAAGCGCCTTACGGAATAGGGATCGATACGGCCGATAACGTTTACGTGGCCGACACCGAAAATAACCGCGTAATAAAATACAATTCAAGCGGCCATATAGTGCTCGAAATAGCTTCAACGGTGAAGATGGGACAGCAGAAAGACCCTTCGAATTCAGTTAAAAGACCTTATGACGTGGCTGTTTTTGGCGATAAGCAAATATTCGTTGTTGACAGCATGAACAGGCTATTAGTATTCGAGCAGACCGGCGTCTGCGCTAATAAACTTGGAAGCAAGGGAAGCGGAAGCGACTCATTCGACGTTCCTGCAAGAATAACAGTGACCATACCTAATGAAAACGAAAGAAGTTATTATTTTTACATATCCGACTCTTTTAATTCGCGTATAACTAAATTTAATAGCGAATTTAAACCGGTTTACGAAATTAAAGATAAAGGCGTCATGGATTTTTTACGCGATCCGCGTGGCCTTGCAATACTCCCCGATAAATCGGTAATAGCAACCGACTGCGGCGCTACGCCGATATGCGCCTATTCATCTTCAGGCGTTTTTGAAGGCTCGGGCGGTTCTTTCGGAACGGGCCGCGGCAAAATACTTTCAACCGCGGGAGTGGCCGTCGATATTACCCGTAAAAGAGTTTATGTAACCGATCAGCTTCAGAATAAAGTGCTTGTTTTCTCGCTTCATAAAGAAGATTTCAAAGCAAAAGCGGGCGAAGAAAAATAAATCAAACTTTTTAATTCCAATCGAAGTAGTAATAGCTAAGGGGTTTACATGCAGTTAGAAAAACGATATGCCGATATAATCGAAGATATTTCTAAATGCCGCGGTTGCCGGCTTGGAGATACGCGTAAAACGACGGTCCCCGGCGAAGGAAATTTAAAAGCGGCAATCATGTTTATAGGCGAGGGGCCGGGAGCGGATGAAGACGAACAGGGCAGGCCATTTGTAGGCCGCGCCGGAAAGCTGCTTACCAAATTTTTAGAAAACGCGGGTATAAAGCGTGAAGATGTATATATAACCAATGTGGTAAAGTGCCGCCCGCCTGAAAACAGGGTCCCGCAAAGCGATGAAGCTCAGGCCTGTAAAGTTCATTTATTCAGGCAGATAGAGTTAATAAAGCCTAAATTTATAGGAGCGATCGGAAATACGGCGGCTAAGTTTCTACTCGGCGACGGCATAGACACGATAACTAAAATAAGAGGCAGCTGGTTTGACTTTGAAGGCGGCATTAAGCTTATGCCCTTATTTCATCCGAGTTACCTGCTGCGTAATCCGTCCGAAGAACCCGGCAGTCCAAGATACAATATGAGCTGTGATATAAAAAAAATAAAAGAAGCCTGCGTTAATTATTAGCCGCATTGTTTACTGACCGTCGTTTTTATACCACAATTAATTTGTCGCATTACTTGACACGCGGTTGCCATATTTAGTAAAATTATATTAGGGAGCAAATTTTCGCGCGGTTTAAATTTAACTGAAAACGAAAATTTAACGAAAGGTAAGCGATTTTTATGATAAATCAAGCGTTAATTAAAAACAAAAGAGCCTTTACCATGATCGAAATGCTTATGGCAATAGCTATTTTATCGGTGCTTACCTACGGGCTTTACACTTTATTTTCAAGAACGGTCCAGAACGTTGACGTGGCCGACTGGAAATCGCGCACTCAAACCAAACTTCGCACGGCCACCAAACAGCTTTTCAAAGACGTAGGCGGCGCGACCTATCCTGCCACTATTAAATTAAACGACACCGTAGTCGAAAAAGATACCAAATGGAACCTTAAATTCAAAGACGGAAACACGACTATAAAAGGTTCATCCGACACGCTGCTCGAATTTTACATGTGCACCCCCGGCCGCGATATTCCCGATGACCAGGTGCCGCAAAAAATTATTAAATGTGTTTTAAAGGCCGATAACGAAAGCCCGATACACGCAAGACTCATGTATGAAAAAACCGTCGAAAAGGGCACCGCGGCGAGCGTCGAAGACGCCAAAAAAACCATATTGGCCGAAGATGTTAAATATTTTGACGCGAAACTTATAAAAGCCGAAGACGCTACTACTTACGATGCGTCAAATAAAGTCAAATATTTACTAAGAATCGAAATACAGTGCGTTCATACAAGATATCCTAAAACTATAGTAACCGAATACGTGGAAATACCGTTATTAGTAAAAACCAATAACGAAGATCCTAATTCCTAATCATTGATTCGTTAATATTCTTTAAAGTTTTTGGCATTTAAAGGCTTGACCGGTTTAGTTCGTAAATTTATTGCTGATAAAGCAGGCGGTTTATTATGATTAAAGTTATTAATTTAAAAAACGCTTACAATGGTAATTTTAAGTATTATAAAACACGCGCGGTCACCTTCGTTGAAATATTGATCGCAGTGGCGATGTTTGCCGTGGCGTTTATGCCTATCGCATCTATCATATCTAAAACTTCGCGCCGCACGCACGATTTAAATTTTGAAATAACGGCCGAGCAGATGGGTAAAAGCATAATGGAACAAATATTAAAAAGCGTTTCATTTTTAAAAGTGACCAACGATATAACTTTAGGACTCGATAACTCCAAAGACTTAAAACTCGAATTAACCGATAAATCGGCGCTTCAGCCGCCGCAGTTGAGCGGCGATAAATCAGGCTCGGTAATTAAATACGAAGGCGCCGAATATATGTGGGAAATAGAAGTAACCGATATCAACGCTAAAGATCTTCCCGTTTCATTCTGGCTGCCGGATAATAACAAGGGCACCCCGTGGCCGACGAGCGAAAAAGGAACGCGAAGCGACGGGCTCAGCAAGGCCGAAAAGTTTTTAAGCGTAAAAGCTCTTAATTATATAAAAGGCGGTCAGGAGATCATTTTAAAAACCGTTAAATTACGGATATCATGGCAGAATTTAAATGAAACTTCAAATAATTTTAAAGATCCGCGCCGCAAATTCATATTAGTGACCAGAAAGGCGCGTCTCGAAGACGATACATCGCTTAAATAGTGCATAGTGAATAGTTTATAGTGCATAGTTTTAATGAAATTGAGGTTTTGTATGAAAACCGTTAAAATAAAAATCAATAAAAACGGGGCCGGAATAAAATTTCTGCGCGACGATAAAGCGGCCGGCTGGGGTCAGTATTCGCTCATATTCAGGCGGCGCGCCTTTGCCATACCGCTTGTCATTCTGCTTTCCGTGGTTTTGATGATATTCGCATTTATGCTTATAAACTCAAATACGCAATCAAAAAAACAGCGTAATTCGACTATATTAACTACAAAAGCCTATTTTATGGCGCAGGCCGGCATTCAGCACTTCAAGCTCAAATATAAACTTTTGCCTGAAGAACTTTTTAAGTGTTCGTGTATGCATTACGGTTTCTCGCCTTTTTACGTTCCGCCGGGCGGGGCTAAATTCGATCAGTTCGATAACGCCGGCGACGCTAAAACCCGTTTTCCCGAATATCTCGGCGCTTTCGCCGAAGATATCAACTCATACGAAACGGACCCTGACGGAAGCGCTTCAGGTTCTAAAACAAGCGCCGGTTACGGCCCTATAGTTACCATTCAGGGCAACCAGGTCAAGCAGACCGGCGGCTATTCCACCTGGCCGTTCACTCTCGGCGGCTTTGGTCTTGAAGATAGCGACTCGAAAGATAAAATAACCGACTGGGGTTATAAAATAAAAAGCATCAAAGCCGGCAGCCTTAAAAAAGAAAGCGATCCGGCCGTATTGCAGGGGATGCTTCCTTATATAGAGCAGTCAATAACCATCGAAATAGAAGGCAAGGCCAAAACAAATGTAGGCGGCGTAAACGCCGGCGAAAGCGAATTCAGAAAACATAACCTAACCGAAACCGTTCTGCTTAAAAGACAGCTGAGATAAGCTGTTATATATTTTTTAATCAACGATTTTAAAATTGTATCGTATCCTGTTTTATTTATTTTTTATATATTTGTTTTTTTATAGTGGTATGAAATCGGATTTATTTAAGTTTATTAATTAATTATAAAGGTTAGGGGGAGTGTATTATGAAAAATAAAACCCTGCTATTATCTGTATTAATGTTTATGACCGTTATTTTCATGGCAACCGAAGCGCTTGCCGGTGCCAGCGGACTTTGTCCGATTCCTCAAAAATATAAGGTCGCCATGGATAATAACGAAGTTGAAAACGCCGTTCATGGTTGTAGTCCTATAGGCAAAGCTTTGCACGAAGTTAATATAAGCAGTGAACCTGCTAACGGTTCTACGCCCGCTTCATTTGTAACTGAAGAAAATAAAGATCATAGTTGGAAGTTCGTCGCACATCCGGCGGGCGTCACTCCCTCTCAGATAAATCAGGGCGACCTTGACGATACGACTACCGACCATACAAAGTGGCAGCCCAAAGAAGAAACCTATCATAAACGTTCCGAAGACAGAAGCCCCGTTCTGGACAATCCCATGAAAGATAAGCCCTGCTATCAATGGCTGGGAATTCCTCAGAACAAATGGGATCAGAAAGGGTGGAAAGTCAACAAGGTTAACTTCGTATATCATATGGACAGTCCCACCAAATACGGCAATTGCGGGCATATAGGTTACCATGAAGGCCCCGGTGAATCCTCCACCGACGGCGGCGCGCCCGGTAAAGCACCTTTTCAATTCGCCTACAGGGTTCCGTCTGTACCCATCTGGTACGTAGTATCTTCAGGATTAAGTATGAGCTGGGATTGGAGCGGTTCCCAGGTACAGCATCCTTACAAGGCCATGCATGTAAGATGCACCCATTCGCCAAAAATATGTCCCACTGGTTGCTGTACTAAATGCCAGAAATTGTGGCCCAGTGCCATGATGGAAAACGCGATGATGCCCTGTTATTCCAAACCTAAGACCGTTAATGAGAAAGACTGGAAGCCGAACAAAATACTTTCAGACATAGAAGAGCCTTCCGCAGCCGAAAGCAGAATAACCGACCAGAATTATTGCGATAAAAATGGCGTTCCAGGAACTGTTTACAGTGTTCCCGAGGTGCAGCTTGAGTCGGGGTTTGAAAACGAACCTATCACCGTTGCAAGAGCCACCGTCAGGGTTAAAGATACCGGAAACATAGCGCATATCCAGATAGGAACCTCTGCTAATACTAATCTTTTAAAGACCGAATGCGGCAAAAAAATATCGGAAGGTGAAAAGGGCGATGAAGAAATAATAATCAGAATAGTCGATAATGCAGTGCATGCGACTAAATTAACGGTCGTTGATAACGGCGAAAAGCAATGCCCCGACGGTGAATGGGACGAAAATAATTTCAAGGTTATATTCTGGCATGAAATGCCGCTTTATCAATACGCTTCTTATATAGGCGATAAATGGAAGGATGCCGGCGGAGTGGAAAAGCCACTTATCGAAGTAGTTTATTCGCCGATGTTCGTATGGAAGAAACACACTATATGCACCAAACTTTCTGATTTCTTCAAAGGCGCTAATGATACTTCAAAGGTTTACTGGTACGCTCCGGACTGCAAGGAACATCTTGAATACCAGTTAGGCGGTGGAAAAGGTTCTGAACTTGGTAATCCAACACATGTAATTTACGAAAAAAAGATGAAAATATCTGAATTATTTAAAAGCGACGACGATCCGACCGAAGACATAATTCCGTGGCATTACGCCGTCACCTCTCAGGGCGACAGCTTTGGCAATCCACCCTATTCAAAAGATGTAACCAACGATCTTTACGGATATTGCAAAGACATGAATGGCAGCGACATAATGGCGAAATTCAAATATAAACCAATGAATTTTACTAAGGGAAAAGGCCCGCTCAAATATTTCCTCGAGGTTCATGATGGCTCTGCTCTTACTAAAGGCGGCGGAAGAAGAAAGGACGGTTCTGATAAATTTGACTGCACAGACCAATATTTTAAAAATGACAAATTCGAACAATGGCAGTTAAGATATAATCCCGATGTCGTTAAGTATATGCAATTTCCGGCAGCCGGCACAAACTCTTCACCGGGTGAAACCATTGATCCGACAAACAATCCAAATCTTTCGTGCACATCAGAAGATTACGAAGATACGCCTGCCGAAAAATACGATTGGAAACAAAATAAGTTGCTAATAGATAACATAAATCGGGGTGATGGCGGCGAGACAGGTGCGCCCGTAGTCGATAAGTTTCAGATGTGGGGCCGCGTTGAAATCAAAGACACCATTAAACCTAACGCCGGTTTAAAAATAATTGATACTACAAGAGGCACGATCAGAAAGGTTTATAAAATAAACGATCTGACCACTCTTGCTTGCTACAAAGACCTTTCATCGGGCGAAGGTAAAAATTGGGCGCTCGTAGATAACGACAAGCATAACCATAAACTTGTTTCCAGCGCAAAATCGCCGCGCGCGCCGTTTACTCTCAATGCCGATAATGAAAAATTATGGGAATTCAAAGATGTCCAGCTGCTTATAAGCACTTCTCCCGATAGCGGCAGAATATGGGAAGGCAAAGATTTTGAAGGCACTTTCCCCGATGCCATGCAGGATTCGATGGCCCCTTACGGCACCGCCGAAGACACTAAACTTGAAATCACCCATCAGGACCTTAGAAACGATACTAAAAAATCCAATTTCGTCACCTGGTT
>CAYTCW010000095.1:0-6018 GCA_964436235.1 uncultured bacterium | reverse complement strand
TAGAAAGGGAACCTGTATCTATGTCATCTAAAAGTAATATCTTCGTAACAATAGTTTTGTTGTTTATATTTATTCTTTCAGCGCCTGCTTTATCTAAAAGCAGGCCGGCTGAAAAAGAAAGGCTCAAATTTAAAAATAATAAAATAGCCGCAATGAACGAGTTTTTATTTTTTCCAAAAACTAATACTCAAAAGAAAATGGCGGTTCAGACTTTCGATATTAACGGCAATAAATTATCCGTAGTAGAATTCGATAACAACGAAAAGCAAATTAAAAAAGTCGAATATACTTACGATGCAGATAATAACGAAATTTCTTTCGTAGAATATGGTGCATCCGATAAAGTCAGACAGAAGTGCGTTAATAAATACGACGATAAAAAAGAGAACTTAATCGAAGAATTATTTTATAACGCCGCCGGCTCGCTCGGATATCGGCGTATCGCTAAAATCGATAGAAACAATAATATTTCAGAACAGTCTCTTTACGATAAAAACAATAAATTTATCAATCGTTCAGCTCATAAATACGACAGGAATGCAAATAAGATCGAAACTAATATTTATAACGCGGCAAATGTTTTTAACGGCCGTTTCGTTTATAATTATGATAAAAACGATAATTTAACCGAATCGCTTTCCTACGATAAAAATAATAAATTCAGCGGAAAAAAAATATATAATTATGATAAAAACGATTTATTAATCGAAACGATAGGCTATAACGCCTCGGGTAAAGCAAATTCGTGGCGTAAGTATGAGTACGAACATCATAAAGTCGTTGCTACAATTACAAAGCCCGTAACGGAATCAGTCAATAAAATTGAGCCGGCCAAAAAGCCTGTTGAAATAGTCGCGCTTCCTCCTCATAAGGATGAAAACGCTGATAGACCTCAGCCTGAACCTCGACTCGATTATGTTGTCGAAAAAAGTCCAGATGTAACCTCTGTTTCTGTCACAGATAAAAAAAACGATTATTTAAAAAACGATTACTATAATCCTCCGCCAGACGTCATTATGGATCCGATAGTTCTTATAGGTAATTGTGGATTTTATCCGGAAAACACGGTCATCAAACTTATTGAACACAACAACATTGACGTAAATAGCGTCAATGAACTGGGTCAGTCACTTTTAATGATTGCTGCATGTTCCGGCAGGATTCAGCTCGTTGAAGAACTTATAAAAAAAGGCGCGAAGCCTGACCAGAAAGACTTTAACGGCAACAGTGTGCTGGACTTTGCTATGTCAGGCAAAAACAGCAGAATAATTAAAGCTATTAAAAACGCTACCGAAAAATAATAGAAAGTGATAATAAAATTGTCAAAATTTTTTTATATAAAACAAGTTAAGAAATCAAAAGCCTTTTCACTCGTCGAAGTCCTCATGGCGATCGCGGTTCTTGCCCTGCTTATAAACGGTCTCTATACGCTGTTTTCAAAAACTGTAGTTACCGTCGATGTGGGAAGCTGGAAAGCTAATACCCAGAGCCGTATGCGAATAACTATCAAGCAGCTTCAAAAAGATATAATAGGCGCTTCTTATAAAACTATTATATACCCCAATAAAACCGATGTTGATAAGGCTTCGGGACAGTGGAAACTTAAGTTTAAAACCGGTGCGATAGACCCGCGCAATACTCAAACCGATTTAATGACCTTTTTTATATGCTCGCCAGGACGCGATTTTACTCCGCGCGAAGCTAATAAGATCGATCCTAAAATAGTAAAAGCCCAGTTAAAATGTGATCTGGGGCCCGACGGAAAAACTCCCCGCTTAGTTTATGTTAAAACAGTCGAAATGGGCGCGTCACGCCCTGACGTAACCAATGAAGACACTAAAAACATCGTATTGATCGAAAATATCATTAAATTCGAAGCTAAAGTAATAGAAAACCCGATGAGCGGCGACGGTTATAAAACCCTTAAAATATCCATAGAATGCGCTCATCCGGCATATCCAAAAACCATACTCGAAGAAGATATCGAAATTCCCCTTCAGGTGGAAGCCGCAACTTTATAAAAGTAGCATCGATGAAATATTATGAATATTTTATATTCTATCAGAAAAGCTAATACAGATAAAACCTCCGGAGTCACCTTCGTCGAAATACTCATTGCGACGGCTATATTCGCCTTCGCGTTCATGCCTGTCGCTTCCGTTATTTTCAGCACTTCAAAAAAAACTCATCAAATGAATTACGAGCTCACCGCCGAGTCGATAGCTAAAAATATACTCGAACAGGTGCTTAAAAACGTTAAATTCGACAAGGTAACCGCTAATATGACGGTAGGAATAGCTGAAACCGGTTCAGACATCAATTTAGACATCGAAGGCGCATCTATTTCCGGAAATACTTCAGGCGGCATAATCACTCATAACCTTGCCGATTATAAGTTTGAGTTCGAAATTAAAGATATTAAAGCCGATGAAATGGATATGTCGTTCGTTCAGTTTAAAAATACTCCGCCAGCCTGGCTTTCGAGCGTTAAAGGAACCGGCAGCGATGGTATCGCAAAAATGAATCACGATATGAAAAATAAAAAAGCTACCGTATTCGTCGGCGGAAACGCAAACTTAGTTCTGATGAAAACTATTAAATTAAAAATGTCGTGGCGCAATGTGGGTGAGGTCGATTTTTTCGATCCTAAACGCAAATTTGTTTTAATAACCAGAAAAGCTAAACTCGAAGGCGCGCTGAATTGATATATATGGCGCAAAAACCTGCATATAAACAGAATTATTAATGCAGTATAAGTACAAACGTTAATATAATCATAAGTATAGGTATAGTCATAAATATTGGCATAATAATAATATAACTGGAAATTTACGAATGCTAAACAGGTTAAATTTATGAATACAAACCATATTAAATTTTTGTCGCATATAAATAATAAAACTAAACATAAAAACCTTTCGTTAATATTTCACGAAAGAGCTTTTGCCATACCATTGGTAATACTTGTATCGGTTTTATTAATGATATTCGCGGTTATGATGCTCAGTTCGAATACTCAGTCAAAAAAACAGCGCAACTCAACGCTGCTTACTACAAAAGCTTATTTTATGGCGCAAGCCGGCCTCCAGCATTTTAAACTTAAATATAAAATCAAACCCGATATAATGTTCGATTGCGGAAGACTCTACGCCGGTTTCTCACCTGAATACAACGCTAACGACCAGTTTAATAATATAGACGACGCTAAAACGGCTTATCCTCAATACTTAGCCTGTTTTTTCGAAGACGTGACGACCGGCTACGACGCTAATAATGTCTGCGATAATAACGAAACGACTACTAAAAACACCGCGCCGTCATTAATTAGCGATATGGCCGGAGCCGCGAATTGCGATCAGACCGATATCAATAATAAAAAAGGCGGCTATAACACGCTGCCGCTAACAAAAGGCGGTTTCTCGCTCACCGACGCCGATACCGGCGACGATTTCAAATACTGGGGCTATATGCCCGCCGCTATCAAAAACGGAAGCCTTAAAAGAGATGTAGATACATCTACCGGTAAAAATGTTATGGAACAATCAATTACGGTCGAAGTAATAGGCTGTGCCGCTACTAATCTCGGCGGAGCGCAGGCTAATGAAAAAGTTCATAACGGGTTCACTCTCAGAACTCACAGCGTTCGTGAAACCATATTACTTAAAAAATGGAATAATTAAATTATATTCTTTATAACTCTTTTATTTCCTTTTATTTCCAATCGTTTAATTATGAATAACTAATAACTCATAATTGTGATTTATATTTATAGTTTATTAGTTCATTAAAGTTATTGAGTTATTAAAATGTTTTAATTTTATAATTTTCCCTTTGACAAACTTCATATAGAGTGTTATAATCATACACATAATATAGAGAATTTTAAATTTTACCCGTAAGTAGTGAAAAAATTCTTTTTTAAGGGTTTTTTTCTTTTCGTTTTTCTTAAGTAAGTAATTAAGTATACAGTATGCGCACATAATAAAAATAAGCGGCAAATTAGGGGAGGTATTCTTTTTATGTCTACTTATAATCTCGAGGCGCTCGGAATTTACAATGTGGCAAATGTTTATCGCAATTTATCGGTTCCCGAGTTAATTAAAAGAGCCTTAGAAGCTAATGAAGGCGAACTCGCATCCAACGGCGCGCTTGTCGTAAAAACAGGAAAAACTACCGGTCGCTCGCCAAACGACAAATATATCGTTGACGAAAGCGCATACAGCAAAGACATTTGGTGGGGTCCCGTTAACAAATCCATTAAACCGGAACTTTTTGAAGAATTATATAAATTAGTAACCGCTTATCTTCAAAATCGCGATTTATATATATTCGACGGTTTCGCCGGCGCCGACACTAAACACAGACTGCCTATTAGAGTTGTCACGGAGAAGGCATGGCAGGCGCTTTTTTCAAATACATTGTTTGTAAGGCCCACTGAAGCTGAACTTCAAAATCATGTTGCCGAATTTACGGTTATAGCTGCGCCTTTTATGAAAGCGCTTCCGCGCATAGCAGGTTTGAATTCTGAAAATTTCGTCTGCGTCAGTTTTACTAAAAAAGTTATTCTTATCTGCGGAACACAATACGGCGGTGAAATTAAAAAAAGCATATTCTCCATTCTAAACTATATAATGCCTAAAAAAAATATATTCTCGATGCACTGTTCGGCGAATGTCGGCGAAACTAATGATAGCGCACTGTTTTTCGGATTGTCCGGCACCGGAAAAACCACGCTTTCAGCCGATCCCGCCCGTAAACTTATAGGCGATGACGAACACGGCTGGTCAAATGACGGCATATTCAATTTCGAAGGCGGCTGCTACGCTAAATGTATTAAATTATCCCAGGAAGCCGAACCGCAAATCTGGAACGCTATACGCTTCGGCTCCCTTTTAGAAAATGTAGTTATCGACACGCGCACTAAAGCCCCCGACTTCGATTCAGACGCCATAACCGAAAATACAAGAGCCACCTACCCCGTAGAACATATCCCTAACTGCGTCATCCCCGGCGTCGGCGCGCATCCTAAAAATGTATTCTTTCTTACCTGCGACGCCTTCGGCGTGCTTCCGCCGATCGCTAAACTCGACGAAAATATGGCCATGTACCACTTTCTGTCAGGCTACACGGCAAAAGTTGCCGGAACGGAAGCCGGAATAACCGAGCCTAAAGCCACTTTCAGCACATGCTTCGGCGCGCCTTTCCTTCCCCTGCATCCGACCGTTTATGCTAAAATGCTCGGCGAACGTCTTAAAGCACATAATTCAAACTGCTGGCTCGTTAATACGGGCTGGAGCGGCGGCGCCTATGGCGTCGGATCGCGCATGAAAATACGCATTACAAGAGCGCTGCTGTCAGCGGCGCTAAGCGGCAAACTCGATAACGTCGAATTTCATAAAGACCCGATCTTTAACGTGCTAGTGCCTAAAGAATGCCCCGGCGTCGAATCGAGCGTTCTCTCGCCCCGCGAAACATGGGCCGATAAAAACGCCTACGAAAAAAAAGCCAAAGAACTCGCGGGATTGTTCATTAAAAATTTCGAACAATATAAAGAATTCGCCACTAAAGAAATGATCGCCGCAGGACCCGTAGCGTAAATTCATAGTTTATATTATTATAATTTTATAATTTACAAGATCATAATTTATAGCTTATAGTTTATAGTTTTTAATTAAACTTGTCTGTAATTACAAAATAGACGGCAATACCGTTAAGACCGGCAAGACCGTACAGGAATGCGACGGGGGAGAAGAAAGGACCAATGGCCCTCTCTTCTCCCCCGTGCCCCCTTTACTCTCCCTGAATATAAAACTGCGCGCGACGCGCGCAGTTTTGTAGCATCTTCGGGCGGTGTTTGTTGCCGGCTTCGAAGTTTTTCTTTTCCTGCCATAAATTTCTTTCCTGCCTTTTGTTAGTTTTGCCTCCGCGCACGGCGTGCGCGAAGGCGTACTATTTACGCACCACCGGAACTTAAGATTTCGGCTCACGGCAATGCTTTAAAGCAAAACAACTTTTACT
>CAYTCW010000094.1:2607-17422 GCA_964436235.1 uncultured bacterium | reverse complement strand
CTTCGCCTCTTACGATATAATCACATTTAGATTCTTTTAAAAATTCGCTTCCAAGAGCGACGGTTTGCGGCCCGCCCGCTATGACGGAGATGTCGTCATATTTGCTTTTAACGAAGCGGCAAAGTTCTTCTACGGCCGTTCTGTTCTGATAATCGCACGAAAAACCTATTGCCCCGATATTTTTTTCTTTGATATTTTTTTCGATCACATCCGGCGCGTCGCCGGCTAAGCCGTGAAAAACCCACGGATCGTATCCTTTATTTTCGAGAACCGCGGCCAGATAGAACAAGCCGAGACAATCAAGCGGCCCTGAGTTCAAGCCGTTGACAGGCCTTTTTATGTTTAATAAAAGAATGCCTTTTTTAAAGCTCACGTTTTTTTCCTCTTATGATTAAAAAGGCGCGTAGGCCAGCCAGTATTTTTTTTCGAATGTTTTTAATATATCCATTGCCGCGTTATTGAATTCGGTTTCGTCTTTAAACAGCCGGCCGAATTTTTCCCTTACTTTATCCAGAACCTGTTTCAGATTCATTTTACCGGTTGAATGTAGAATCAGTTCGAATTCCAGCGGTGAGAGAGCGTCTTTACCGATGGCAGGATAGCCTTCGGAAAAATTTACGTCATGCCACATTTCCATTATCCTCTGCGGCCGCCAGCCGTATATTTCGGCGCTGTCGATGTCGAGCGATCTTTTAACGGCGTTTCTCGACATCAGCGTGTAGTAGCCGCGCAGGAACGGAACTACGTTATAAATAGACATGTACCAAACCGATTGCGAGCCGTAATTATAATCACGGAAGCAGTTTATTATGTTTTCATGCGGCACTTTACCTTCTTTGAAAAGTTTCATCATCGTATCGAGAATGTGCTGTATGAGCTCGTTCTGTCCTGCCGCGACTTCTTCTCTGCTTAGAGCGGCTGTTTTAGTTATGGGAAAATCTGAAAATACGGTCAAGCCGGCCGGATCGATTATTTCAAGGCCGAATTTTTGGGGGCATTGCGATATTTCGGTGGCCGGATAAGGCATCAGCGGGCTTATGCCGAGCACTATCACTCCGGGCGCGAGGTTTATAAGTTTTTCCGCGAATTTTTTATTTTCTTCTATAATTTCACGGCTTTCAAAAGGCCCGCCGGTGATAAAAAAACCTATCATCTGACGAACGCCTTCCGCTGCCGCCATTTTAACTACTTCTTCAATTTCGGCGGTCGTGGTCTTTTTGCCATAAGTGTCTAGGACCATCTGCGAACCTGATTCTATGCCTACCTGTATCTTTATCATTCCGGCGCGAGTCATTTCGGCAAGGATACCGGGATTTTTTAACAATTGCCTCATATGTCCTTCGCAGAACCATACAAAATCGCGTTTTTTTCTGAGTTCCGAAAGCCCCGCGCATAGTTCGGAAACCCTTTCCCGCGACATTATCAGAGTGTCGTCGGCAAACGCGATATAATTCAGGGCGGGTTCGCTTGCCAGCAAGGATTCTATGTGATCGACGACTTTAGCGATGCTTTTAAGGCGTACTTTGCGCTTGAGCGAACCTTCGTGGCAGAACGCGCATGAAAAAGGGCAGCCGCGGCCGGTCTGGACATACACGCTTTTAAATTCGGGTTTATTTATCCATTTGTGAAACGCCGGGGGCGGAAGTTCGTCGAGGTTTTCTACTACAGGCCCTGTTTCGTTTTTAACGAGCTGACCGTCCTGCCCGGCGTAA
The DNA here is from genome assembly GCA_964436235.1 of uncultured bacterium. GTDB lineage: Bacteria > Muiribacteriota > UBA9980 > UBA9980 > UBA9980 > UBA9980. Next base: position 15,710 of record CAYTCW010000094.1, on the reverse strand, counting down.
ATAATGCCGGCAAGTTTTTTCCAGTCGCCCGCGCCGTTGTAAAGACATTCTAAAAGCCCCAGAAGCGTTAACTCACCTTCGCCATAAACGGCGGCAAGGCATTCGCAGCCTGAAATGTATTTGTGGTCGAATCCGCTTACCTGAGGCCCGCCGAGTATAACGGGTATTTTATACTGTCGTGAAATATGGCAGCTTAATTCGAAGACCTCAACGGTATTTTCATAATCGCAGTAAAGGCCGACGGCAAGTATTTTGGATTCTTTGACCTGTTTGGATATCAGATCGAGCGCCCCGGAAGGTTCGCCCTGAAAGACCAGCGAGTCGTATCCCTTGCTTTCCAGATAACCCGCCAGATAAAGAATGCTCGGCGATTCGTTGATTATGCTCATCAGGTCGTAAGTAAACCTGTGTATATTTAATAAAAGAATTTTGCCGTCCATAAGAGCTCCAGTCGTCAGTGATTAGTGATTAGTCGTCAGTCGTTAGTTGTTAGTCGTTCAGTTTTAATATTTTAGTACTATTAAGCTTAGTTAGGTTAAATTGAATTGAATCAATCGATTATATATTATTAAATAAATTATCAATTTAAAATCAATATTTAGTGAACAATCAATATTTAGTGAACACTATCCAGTTTTTTTTGTCGAATTCATTAAGTATTTCCATAATTTTGTTTTTAAATTCTTCAAAAGTGTCGAAAAATTTCTTGAATGCCGGATATAATATTTCGATAACTGCTCTGAGTTTTAATTTTCCGCTGCAGTGGAGTATTAATTGATATTCGAGCGGCGAAAGTACGAACCCGGATATTTCCGGCACCATTCTGCGCCACGCTATGGCGTTCCACAGGCTGAAAACCCTTAAGGGCCGCCAGTCGTTGATCTGCGAATTTTCGATCTCGCCTATCTTTTCGGCTGAACTGCCGGTAAGCAGGCTGTAGGTTCTATTGAAAAAAGGGCTTTTTAAATAGACGGCCCGGTGCCATACGCTTGAAATATTGTACTGCTGGCTCAACAGGTAATGATTTTTAATCAGTTCGTGCGTAACCCGGCCGCTTTCTAAAAGTTCTTTCATGCGCCGGACAAGTTTATTTGTAAAATTAAATTTAGCGGTCGAAATATCGTATATATCGAGCTCTTTCGTTCTTGAAACGGGAAAATCGCCTGTAGAAGTAAGCGACGCCCGGTCGTTTATTTCTATGCCGAAATCGGCGGGGCATTCGGTTATAGCCGCGCCGGGATATGGCGTAAACAGCGTGAATGAAATATCGAGCATTCCGGGCGCGAGGCTTAACAGCCGGTCAATAAAATTCCATGTTTCATCGAGCGTTTCGGTGGTTTCATAAGCTCCGCCGATTATGAAATTTCCGCAAAGCTGGGCCAGGCCGGCGTCGCGGCAGGCGCATACGACCTTTTCGATTTCGGCGAGGTCCGTTTGTTTGCGGTACAGTTCGATCAGGCGTGCCGATCCGGTTTCTATGCCGATCTGCATGCGTACGAGTCCTGAATCGACCATGCGCTTGATTATTTCGGGCCATTTTGCGATGAGCCCCGGATGGGCTTCACAGAACCAGACAAAATCTCTTTCGCGCCTTAATTTAGAAAGCTCATTGCAAAACTCTTCGAGTCTTTCGCGGCTGAGAGTGAAAGTATCGTCGGCGAACCACAGGTATTTTATATCGGGATTTTCATCAAAATTTTTTCTGATTTCGGCCATTACGTTTTTAACGCTTCTTAGCCGAACTTTTTTTGACGAGCCGCCCATAAAGCAAAACGCGCAGCGGAAAGGGCAGCCCCGGCCTGAAAGTATCGAAAGATTAGATTTAGGGCCGCTGAGTGAATATGATTGCTTTTGATGGGGAAGCGAGTCGAGGTCCTGGATAGGTTCACGCTCCGCGGTGGATATTAATTCGCCGCGTTCGTCTATAAAAGTAATGCCTTTAACATTTTTTAATTCGCCTTTTTTGTAAATAATTAATTCGAGAAGCTCATGAAGAGTTTGCTCGCCTTCGCCATGCGCCGCGGCAATAATTTTAGAGTTTATAAAAAAAGATTTATCGAGCGCCTGTGCCTGCGGCCCGCCCGCTATAACGGGTATCGAAAATTTTTCGGCGATAATGGCGCTGAAACTTTCTATAAGAGAGACGTTTTCAAAATCGCAGTAAAAGCCGGCCGCCGCGATTTTACGGCGTTTTGATTCCGATTCGATTAAATTCATGGCGTCGGTTGAAGTGCCGGTATAAACCCCGCAGTCATAGCCTTTATCGCCTATATAAGCGGCTAAAGCCATAAGCCCCAGGGGCTCTATATATTCAAAAGCATCCTTAAACAGCTGTCTTTGAATAAATAAAAGCAGTATGTAAGGCTTAGAATCGCCCGCGGCCGGTTCGGAGGCTTTTTTTGAGTTTAAATCATTCATATCGTTCGTGTCGTGCTTATACTATATTGGCAAATACCTTACTGGTGCTGAATTTGTGCTAAATATAAGGCTAATGCGTATTAAATTATTAAAACATCGGATAAATAAATCAATAGGAAAATAAATTAATATTTAGTAAATAAACAAATAAATAAATGGTATAATTCCGTTATTGCGACAATGTCGGTCTATTATAACACCTAAGCTGATAAATGTCAAATACGATTATTTAACGGAATATGATTGCTGGCAATAGTTATCAACAGTATATGATTATAGATAATTTATTGGTGAATTACAAAAATCAGCTTAATAATAACAAAATAAAATAAGATATAGTTGATTTATTGGTAAACTTTTTAAATTATTATAAATTTTAATCATGTTGTTAATAAGTTCCTGCCAGAAAACTCTTCCGCAGAGGCTCCTCGAATTTTTCTATGGCGTAGCGCAGCATCGTTCGTGGCATTTTGCGGTATCTGGGCGCAAGGTATTCGAGTTCAGCCTGCCTGTCGCGGTTTCCTATCTCGCGTATCATCCAGCCGACGGCTTTATGAATAAGATCATGCGGGTGGTCGATTAAAATATCGGCTATTTTAAAGGCGTCGTAAAAATCTAATTTTCTGATGAAATAAAAAGTGGTGATCATAGCTACGCGCTGTTTCCATAAATTACCGCTTCGGGCGATTGTGAATATCTGCTTACGCGGCTTATCGTAAAGATAAGGGCCGGAGATATGCGGCGCAGAAACATCTACCAGGTCCCAGTTGTTAACGAATTCGATATTTTTGATATATGCGTCGTAAATTGCTTTTTTAACGCTTTCGTCGCGCGTTTTTGAAAATTTTTCGATCAATATGATAAGCGCCGTAAGGCGGTGTTCATGCACGGGGCTTTTTAAAAGCTCGACGGTATCGGCTATTGAAATATCGCGGTAGAAAGATTTTGCCACCCTGCGCTGATCGGGAACGGCCACTCCTATAAAGCGGTCATTTTCGCCGTAACCGGCCTTTGCGGTTTTGAAAAAACCTGAGAGTATGGCTACTTTATCTGATTTTATATATTTTTCGAGCTCTTTTTTAACTCTTTCACAGTCGGACATATTTTTTCTCCATAAATAGTATTTTTAATTAATTTATCATCAAAGCGTCTATTATCTTTCTTGACAGGCTTCCATGGCGTGGCAGCGGCGGAAGATCTTCGCGGCCGAACCAGGCGGCGTGCGTTATTTCGACGCCGTCCGGTTTTATCTCTCCGCTTTTATACGCCGCGGTAAATCCGACCATCAGCGAGCTTGGAAACGGCCACGGCTGGCTTTTAAAATATGTTACGCTTTCAGCCGCTATGCCGGTTTCTTCCATAACTTCACGCAGCACGCATTCTTCAAGGCTTTCGCCCGGATCGACGAAACCCGCTATCAAACTGTAAATGCCGCCGGCGAATTTTTTATTATGCGCGAGCAGAATTTTATCTTTATTCATAACGGCGACTACTATCGCCGGCGTTACGACGGGATATAAGCTGACGGAGCATTTTGCGCATGTTTTGGCGCGTTCGGCTGAAGAATATAGGGTTTTCGATCCGCATTCGCCGCAGAATTTAGTGGTTTTATCCCAGTAGAGAATCTGCGATGCAAGGCAGGCCAATCTGAACTGACCGGCGTCGAAAAAGCTCATCAAAGTTCTTAAATCGCAAAATTCAAAATCCGTATTTTTAATTTCGAAAGGATTCTGCGCCTGAAAAGAATAATAATTAAAGCCGCTTTCGACTCCCAGAAAATGTATTATCTCCGGTTTCATGCCGTCAATATCGGCCAAAATATCCGAAAATCTGACGAATTCGAAATTGCTTTCATTTTTTTTAACTAACTTTTTCACTAATAGTTTATCTTTGTAGAATATTAAAACAAGTGAAGCCGTGTCGATATCCGGCGGAATAGTTTTTAAAAATAGATTTTGATTATTTTCCATTTATCACACTGCCTGATTGTTTTTAGCGCCGCGGCCGGCGCTCGATGATCATTGCGTTCCGGTTTTATTGCGCCGGTTTATTTATAAATTCGTACACCGAACCGATCATGCCGGCGTCGTTGCCGCAGCCGGCGGCGCATATCGAGGTTTTTTCAATGAATACCGAAGGAAGCATTCCGGGCAGTTTCTCTGTTATCGCGTCGATAAAGATCTTTTGTTTAGACACTCCGCCGCCTATAACGATAAGCCCGGGATCGAACATACAGATAATATTGGCGACGCCGGCGCACAACTCTTCTATCCAGCGCATGAATATTTTATTATAAGCGGCTTCGCCTGTATTAATATTATTGAATATAGTTACGCCGTCGATAGCGCCGGCCGTGCCGAATTCTTTTTTTACCATATCAATAAGCGCTGTCACGGAAGCTCGGTTCTCATAATATTCGCCGCGGCCTTTTTTATTGAAATAGCACACTTCGGCCGCCATAAAATTATTGCCTTTGAAAAGCTTTCCGTCGATAACTATCGCGCCGCCTATGCCGGTCCCCACGGTCATGCAGAAAAAGGTGTTTTGTCCTCTGGCGGCGCCAACCCACAGCTCCGCGAGCGCCGCCGAATTAACGTCGTTATTGACTAATACCGGAAGTTTGAAATTTTTCTCGAGTCTTTGCCTTATGTTGACGCCGGTGTAGCCCGGAAAATTGTCATTAGCATAAACTATAGTTCCGCTTGTGCTATCGACGATTCCGGCGGTGCTTATGCCGATTCCTGCGATATCACCGTTATTATTCAAAAGCGAATCGATTATTTCGCAAATTTTATCCATAAGAGACGCCGCGCCCTTATGCGCTTCGGTTGGCGTTTCGAACCTGCTTGCTGCCTCGCCGGTTTCACTCACCGTTCCGTATTTTATGAAAGTGCCGCCTATATCCAGCGCCGCGTACTTTTTCATTGGTTCTTATTCTCCTGAAAATAAAAAAAATTTATTTATATCGATGTTTATACTTATACTTATACTTTTACTTTTACTTATAATTTTACTTACACTTACATTTGTATCTATACTTATGTTTATACTAATGTTAAAGTTAATGTTGTAATATGCAACTTATTTTATATTCATAATTTTTTATATGGTTTGATATTGTTTTCCACTTTGTCCCACTCGATAGCGTTGATATTGATTCCGTTCTTTTTCGAATACGCCGCTGCCGTGCCGGCCGTTTCGCCGAGCGACATGCATGTCGGCTGTATTCTCATCGACGCCTGCAATATGAAACTCGCCGAAATACATCTGCCTGCGACGATCAGATTGTTAATTTCATTGGTAACGAGCGCTCTGTAGGGAATTTCATAATATTCGCCCTTCGATAGATACTCGCCGATCTTCTCGCCATGGGCATCGATGTACCATGCGGTCTTTGCCGCCGCGTCATCGAAGGTTTTTCGTTCATAATAATCTTTTTCGCTCATGCGGTATTTTCCTATTATACGGAATGATTCGCGCGCGCCTATCATCGAAGCCTCTCTGCTGATATACGCTTTTTCGAATCCCGGTATATTCTTGATTAAGAATTTAGCTATGCGCTGTATCATCTTTCTTGCATATACTATGGCGCGGCTCAGGTCCTCGGCTTTCACCGCCCTGAACTTTGCCGGTATCTCGGGGCAGTTCATCGACATGCAGCCGGGTTTTGCGGTGATGGTGAACGCCTGGAAATACTCGATATCTTCGAGCGTAAGTTCGCCCCGCTCATAGCCGGCCACAAAAACCGGCTCGAGCGCGTATTTAATTTCTCTGTGGCGCGCGAGCGCGATCTCGAAATACGGCGGTTTTGTTTTGCACCAGTTATCGTTTATAGCGCGCGTGTAATCATAAAGCCTGTCGAGGTCTATGCCGCCCATCTCGAAGCGGAAACTCATCGGCTGGTTATTACCGGTCTTTTCGTAACCGCTTTCGGTTTTGACTCCTGATAGCCTCGATAGCACGGCGTCGCCCGTGCAATCAATAAATATGCCCGCTTTTATCGCGATCAAACCTTCTATGGTATTGACTATTGCGTATTTAATCTTTTTATCTTCCGTCACGGCGTCTATCAGATCGGCGTTATATAATATTTTAACGCCGGCTTCCTCGAGCAGGCAGTCATAAACGAAGGCGAGTTTTTCAGGGTTGAACCAGCCGAATTCCGTCACCCCGTCGCTCATCTGGATACCTTCTTCGAGCATTCTTTTTTTGATCTCGGTTATTATCGGCGTATCGCTGCCGTCAGCGAAAGTGGGCATTAATGGAAGCACCAGGGCGCGCGTTTGCGATCCGCCCATCGTTACGCCTTTTTCAACGATGATGGTCGTTAATCCGCCACGGGCGGCCATTACAGCCGCCGGAACTCCCGAAGTCCCGCCGCCGCAGACGCAGCAGTCCGCTTCGAATAATACTGGAATGTCTTTTTTTGTATAATTGATGTAATTTATTGGCTTCATTGTCATATATATCAGGCCTTTTTTCGTATCTTTTTTTATTTGAGCGCATAAATATTTAAATAACCATGAAAATTTTTCATACCGGATCAATTTATAATAATATTTGTCGTCCGTTTAATTCTTCCAAAAACTCTATCAGCTTTTCTTCCGTCACTTCGCCCGCGCCCAATAAGCACAGATAATCCAGCATCTTCGGGTGAAACGGCAGGTCTAACAGACGCATGCAAAAAATATGCGCGGCCGCTTCCGAAGCCTTCGAGATGCGAGATTTTCTTTCATAGCCGAAGATTTTTATGCTAGTAACCGCCGGAAGCATGTCGGGAGTATATTCGCCGTCCATATACTCGATCAGATGATACAACTCGTGAGCGATATGCATATCTTTTATATTATCGATCGAAATAAAACTTTTGTTTTCACCGAAATTAATTACATACTTCTTTAAAAAGTCATACATTTGATCGATCGAGCGCTTTATTATATTAATGATCTTTTCTTCGTAATATATTTCAGCCCTGAAACGCGCGCCGGCAAAAGAGCCGGAGCCTTCGTTCAGGTTGATTTTTACGCCTTTTAACGCGCAAATATCTTCCAGGCTGAAGTTCGGGTTTTCACTTCCACTTCCATTTTTGCTTACATTTACATTTACGATTTCGCTTTTACTATCTTTTTTTAATTTTTTATTTTGTTTTAACTTTACTTTTAATTTTATATCATCAGCCTTGCCTGCAGCGATGCTGATAATACGATCCACATAATCGCGGACCCCGCCGGCGGGTATCTTATCAAACAGAGCGTCTTCATAAAGCTCTGCCAGACACATATTTTCGACGGTACAAAGCTCGATGATCCTCAAAATATCCACCAGAAACAACCTTATTGTTTAGTTTTTTATTTTTAAATTATCTTACTTACTTTTTTCTCTTATTTGCTTATTCAACTATTCAACTATTCAACTATTTATTAACTTTATTTAGTCACGACCACGGCGATATCTTCTTTATCGCCGATGCGTTCCATTTCCATTTTAGCCACTGAAATTATCTGCTTCTTTTCAGCGAGGCCTGAAAGATCCAATTGTTTTTCGCCGTAATAAACATATACTAACGGCGGCTTTCCGCCTGCATCGCTATAATCGGTGTTCAGATCTATCAGCGAGGTAAGTTCTTCGATAAACCCGGATTTTTTAGTAATAACCGTTTCCGCGAAATTCTTCTGGAGCCTCACGATTCCCTCTCTATCGATAACTCTCACCGGCGTGTGTTTTTTCGTGAATATGAAGAATATTTTTTCGATCTTTATTCCTCTGAATACTCGCCACTTTCCGGCGCCGGCGAGGAGTGAAACGCTCTTTGCGTCAATACCCATCGAATCGGCGGCTATTTGTTTTAAACTTTCATCGTCGAGGCTTTTTTGCAAAAGATCGCGCGTCCTTAACTCGGCGGCGCCGGTTGCAACTGCCCTGAGTATATTAGCCCGCCTGTCAATCTCGATAGCTATTTCAATGGTATCCGTGCCCGCGCCTGATTTTACGATCCTGTCAAAAACTTCGCGCCTGATAGAGCTTATATCCGAATCGTCAGGATTTAAAACCGTGCGTTCGACAACTTCTCTTACCATAGCCAGCGCGACACCTATTGTGGATATATACGGCGCGTCCTTCGCTATGCTCCATTTATATCCCATACGCTCCGCAAGATACGGCACGAGCACGCCGCCGCTTCCGCCGCCGCCGACGAGGCTTATTAAATCAGGATTCAATTCGTAATCGTTGACTAATTCTTCAACTATTGCGCGCACTTTTCCGGCGGCTATATCCATGGCCTGTTTTGCCGCTTCTTCGGCTGAAATTCCTAAGAATTCAGCGAATGCCTCCCATGCTTTTCGCGCGGCCGCTTTATTTGCTTCGGCATAATCGCCATTCGGCACCGCGCCCGCAACATTTGCAGCGCCCGCGAGAGTCATCGAAAAACTTTTGCCGCCGCCGCATTCTATGACGGCGAATTTAGCCTCGTCATTTTCTTTAGGCGCGATAAGTTTGACTGCCGCATCGTTAATATCAGAATCTTCAGCGAATGCTTCATAGCGCATTCCCGCTATATGCGCGCTGCGCGGCCCGACATCCACGATTTTTTTATTCTCGACCTTTATCATGCTTCCGCCGGCGATACCGAGCGTTCTAACGTCAAGCGAGTTTAAATAGGTTTTATGCCCGCCCACCCGCGCGTATTTAATCATTACCCGGCCGTTTTTAATAACTGAAATATCCGTCGATGTGCCGCCGGCTTCGAAAAAAATGCCGTCTGACACGCGTTCGTACATGAGCGCGCCCGCGACGCCCGCCGCGAGTCCCGAGAGCATGGTGAGTATCGGGCGCTTTCTGACCTCGTTGACGGTCATAACGCCGCCGTCACAGCGCATTATCATAAGTTCAGCCCCGATCCCTGAACGCTTTACGCAGCTTTCGGTCATATCGGCCGTTTTCATCATCTTAGGTATCAAACTCGCGTTTATAACCGCCGTGCGCGTTCTAACCTTCAATCCGTAAAGCTGTGACACTTCGTGGCCGCCCGTGGCATATAAACCCTTATCCACAGCCATTTTCATGACCTTACATTCATTTTGCGCGTCATCCACGCTGAAGGCTTCCGAGGCCACCACTACTTCGATTCCTTTATTTTTAAATTCATCTAAAAAAGAATTTATTTCGTCTTTTTTTTCATCCGCGCTGTCGGTTTCGACGAATCTATGAGTGGTTCTTAAAAATTTACCTTTAGCCAGTTCTATATCGCCAGTATCGGTGTCGCTTTTCACTTTGAAGGCTTCGATACCGCTTCCCATTGCGATTATACCTGCGTCGGCGACGTCGCCTTCTAAAAGGGCGTTAGTGGCCTGCGTCGTGCCGTGGGCTATAAAGACGACGCTCTGCGCGGGTATGTTATTGCGCGTGAGGATTTTTTCGATAATATCTACTATGCCCTTAGCTATTCCTTCGCCGGATTCGTGCGTGGTGAGGATTTTTTCCTTAGCGATTATTTCATAAGTATCGTTATCGATAGCGACGGCGTCGGTGAAAGTGCCGCCAACGTCTATTCCGATTCTGACTTTTCTTGCCGTCATGATATTATGTTTATTCTCCTCATTATTGCCATTTAGTGAATATGGTGAAAAGCAGCATAGCGACGCACATCAGCCATGTATAAGGAAGCGTGACTTTTAATATCGAAGCAGTCTCCTCGCCGCAATATTCGGCGGTCCACACATTTTGTGAATTAGTCGGATCCGATACGGCCTGAATATATTGTACCGCAACGAAAGCCCCTGCCAGCGCCGCAACCGGCAATATTTTAAGCGATACTAAAAGCGCGGCGACGCCCGCGCCCATGCCGAACATATTTAAAGGCCCGCGGTAGAGCGCGAGCGGCGAGAGCGCGGCGAAAAAAATCAAAACGCCCATTTTGCCAGACGGCACAAGGCCGTTTATTATCGGATTCAATAAAACGGCCACAGCCGGGCTTGTGACGGATGAAACGAGCATGCCGATTCCGATAAAAAGGAATATCACACCCGCTATATCCTTTATGCCTTCTACTATCGCGCCCGAAAACATATTAACGGTCCGTCCCGGATGAGTCATTAAAATAGCGTAAAGCGAAGCCAGAATGAAACCGAATATCGAAACGCCGACGGCGTCGAGCATTCCTTTATCCGCGGCGCCGAATCCCCATACGGCCTTGAATATAAAAACCGTCACTATGGGTATTACCGGCGCTATAAGCGCCGTAGCAGGCACTTTTTTATCGTTCTTCGCGTTTTTACCGTTCGTTCCATTTATCTCATTTATTCCATTTATACCGTTTATCGCCTCCGCGTCCGGCGCGGCCCATGCCGATCTGACGCGCTCCGTCTTGACGTTGATTACTATAAATAAAACCGTCACCAGAGCGGATATCACGAAAGCCGGAATGAAGAAAGAAGAAACTATCTCGCCGCCGAATATGCCTATGAACGCCCCGTAATTGGCCGCATTAGCCGCAAGCCCCGTCTGCATGCCCAGCAGCAGAAGCGAAGCAGCCGTCACAGGCTTTATTCCGGCCGAGGTCATAATAGGTATCGCGATAGAGCCTATCATAATCACCGCGCCGAGGCCGTTCATTCCCAGAAATACAAACGCCACGGCCGCAGTCATCGCGGCGGCTATTGGAACCGGTTTATCTCCGGCGAGTTCCGCCGCGTTTTTTATTATAGCGCTTGAAATACCTGTTGTCATAATCACTCTTGCAAAGATCGCGCCGAATACGACCACCGCGATAGAGCTTGCCATCTTGACCGAGCCGCCTGAAACGACGACATTGATAAAATCGGTAAAGGGCATACCCGCCGCCAGACACATTGTCCAGGCCATTAAAGGCAGGGCGAGGATCGTCGGCAATTTTTTAGCTATCATAAGCCCGGCGAATATAAAAAATATAAGCAGTATCAATATTCCATGGACCGTCATTATTTTTTTGTCCTTTCTTATTCCTTGTCCCTCTTAATCTTTGCCGCCGTGTGATAAATAATCGACGAACCGCCGCGTTATTTCGCGCGGCCTGGTTATCGCGGTTCCGACGACCGCCGCGAATGCGTTAAAATCGATCACGGCTTTTTTCAATTCGGCCGGATCATTTATGCCGCCTTCCGCTATCACAGGTATCTTCAGAGTGTCCGTGAGTTTTTTTAGTAAATCGAAATCGGGCAGCTTTCGTCCCTTCGTATATTCGGTATATCCGCTGAGCGTAGTCGCCGCAATGTCGAATCCTGATTTTTCAGCCTTCACGCCTTCTTCGAATGTCGATATATCAGCCATGAGAATGATTTGCGGATATTTTTCACGCACGCGCGCGTAAAAGTCATCGAGACTCGCGCCATTCGGTCTGAGGCGGTCAGTCGCGTCCGTTGCGATAATATCGGCTCCGGCGTCCACAAGCAGCGCCACTTCTTCGACCGTCGGCGTTATGTATATATCGCTATCCTTATATACTTTTTTGATTATCCCGATAAGCGGCAGGTCAACGATCTTTTTGATCGCCCTGATATCGCAGGCGCCGTTCGCCCTTATGCCGGCCGCGCCGCCCAATTTAGCGGCGAGCGCCATCTTCGCCATTATGTCCGCTCCGTGCAGCGGCTCATCTTCGAGCGCCTGGCAGGAGACTATAAGCCCGCCTTTGATTCTGGATAGTATAAGTTTTTTGTTATCGCTTTTATTACTCATCTTTGTCCCGTTCGAAAAGTGTTATAATCGAAACCTTCGCAAAATTTCAAAGCTTTTTGGATGTTTTCGACAATATCGTTCAAATAAACCAGAACATTCCGGTTCATATATATATTACCTCGTCAAGTATAGTATCCCGAATTTCCGGTCTCAAATTGCCGGAAAATACGAGATCTATTTTGATTTTTAAAAGTCCTTGCAGGTAATTTTCAAGACGCACGAATTTTAAAAGGCTTATAGCGTCTTCAAAATCGACAAGAATATCTAAATCACTCTTTTTAGTATTATTGTTTTTAACACAAGAACCGAAGACTCCTATTTTTTTGACTTTATATTCTTTTTTTACTAAAGGTTTGCTTTTTTTAATAATTTCTTTTATTTCATCGAGTTTGGTCATGCGGTAAATCCTTTCGCTATATTTGTAATAAAATAGGCGCGGCAAACGTCATATTATATCATACTATCAGTCAAATTTCAAATTTTACTTTCACAGCTTATTTATTTATTAATTGCATTTGTTAATTGCATAATTGATTAATTAAAGCCTTTATGCTATAATTAAAACGCTGAAATAATCAGCTGTAAATATTTATCCATGAGTTCGCTCCAGAAAGTCAAAAAATGGCAAAAATATGCCTGAAAATTATTGGAAAATCGTTGTCTAAATTCAAAAAATCGACTATTTGGAATGGACTCATCCATAGATAACCCGTTATAAACGATTATAAAATTTCATGTTTACTTAAATTCGACTAAAGCAAATTATATAAGGAGATCTATCGCAAATGAAAAACAATTATTTAACAGGCTGTTTATCAACCGTATTATCATCGATATCGTTACCTGCGTTTATTCTTACGCTTACTCGCACTTTAACTTCCATTCTCGCTTTCTCACTTTCACTTTCATTTTCATTTTTACTTTCGCTTTCACTCATACTCTCACTTGCATTTGCATTAGTTTTAATTCCGGCC
>CAYTCW010000094.1:0-2507 GCA_964436235.1 uncultured bacterium | reverse complement strand
ACTTTCGCTTTCACTCATACTCTCACTTGCATTTGCATTAGTTTTAATTCCGGCCGCCTCTGATAATATGTTTATCAACGGTAACGGCAGCGGCGCGGCTTTTGCCTCCGGCATTGAATTCAAAACTGCCGTGCATACCGATAAACTCGTTAAAATAAGCTATCCTCAAATATCAGGCATGAGCGATGCCGCGAAAATGTCTAAGATCAACGCACTTATAAAAGAGCATGCGCTCGCCATAAAGAGCCCGTTTTCCCAAGATTTGAAAGAAGTTGAAATGGAAGGAAATTACACGATAGAATATAACGGATCCAATATATTAAGCGTTAAATATTCGGTGTATGCCAATGTTAAAAACGCCGCTCATCCGGTAGATGTTATCAGCGCGGCAAATATCGATCTGAACGCTCTCAAACTTCTTAAATTGAGCGATGTTGCAACCGTAGATGAAAACCTTGTCGAATTATTTTTAAAGGGCAAATATATACCCCGCGGCGAAGATCTCGACCTCGAATCGGCCGGCGCGCTTAAAGATATAATCGCCGGTTTCGATAAAAAAGAATTATTGGCCCGGTTCAAAGATCCGGCAGCCGCTTTTTACTTCACGCAGGATTCGCTCGTTATCAGCGCCGAAGTAATACACGCGGCCGGCGATCACGCAGAATTCGCCGTTTCATATAAAGATCTCGGCAAATCGCTTTTATTCAAGCCCGAAGGTTTTGTAAAATCCGATTCAATAAAATAACAGGGGAATAAAATAACAGGGGGAAATATCATGAGTAAAAAATTATCGTTTATCCACGGAACCGCCTCGTCGCCATTATCTTCGATTAATGCGGTTATTTCAGTATTATTTGTCATAGTTATTATATTTTTGTTTATTATGCCTCAAATATTTATAAACAGCGCAACGGCAGCCGAAGACGCTTTACCGGGCGGCGCAAAGATATCATCGGGCGATAAAGACGCATTTATAAGCGCGGTTAATAAAGGCGATCTCGATGAAGTGAAGAAATTAGTCGAAAAAGGCGTTGATATCAACACTAAATTCGTTCAAATTACCATGGACCTCTCGGGCGCAAGCGACTACACAGCCCTTATGGCGGCCGCTTCTAAAGGGCATAGCGAAGTATTGACCTATCTTATCGAAAAAGGCGCGGACATCGCCGCCTTAGATCGTAAAGGCCGCAGCGCGTGGGATTACGCCGAAGCCTACGGTCATAAAAAAAATCTCGATATATTAAAAGCGAAGGGCGCCGGCCCGTCAGAAGGCACTAAAGCCGCCGTCGCTGAAATACAGGCTATCAAATGCAAAAAAGAAATGGATCACATATATATGGCATTAGAACTTTGCGATATGGAAGGCAGTCTCAAGCCGACGGTAACCGTTAACGAGTTAGTTAAAAATAAATATATGAAAGCAACCTCGCGCTGTCTGCAAAATCCTGACCAAGACTATATAATTGTCATAAGCGGCCCGGAAAACAGGCCGCAATATGATGTTAAATGTAAAACGCACGGAAGCTATAAAGAATTAAACGACGGCGGCGCCGGCAAAAAATAATAAAAAGCGGCTCGGCAACGCGTATTGTTCCCGTCAAAGGCGGCTGCTGGAATCGACCGCCGGAAAGTTGATCGGATATAAAGATATTTAAGTTATTTTAATTCTTCGACTTCGACAGCCTCCGGCACGCCGTCAACCTGCATTTTATAAACGGGCCCCAGCTTATATATTGTGACCTTCGGAGAAAGCGGGCCACATTGACGGTAGTGGTGATAGTAGAACTTCTTCTGCCGCCAGATCTCGCCGTTATTCAGCTTGACGACCGTCCCGCCCTTCCAGCCGTCGAATTCTCCGTCAATGGCGCTTTCCACAGTTTTACCATCGTATCGCGCCCGGAATCTTTCATAACTGCCGCCGCCGCTTACATTTTCAATATTTTTATTATGCGCGGAGCTTTTCCCCGCGTTTTTGGCAGGGCTTTTTGCCGCGCCGTCCGTTCGTCCGCCGGTATCACTATCTGGACTTTCGATCAATTTCGCGTTCCACACGGGGGCTTCCTGTTTGTCTTCCGGCAGCAATATCCGGACGCCCGCGCCGCAGAATGTGCCGGCCGACTTTATTCGTGCCTGCTTTCCTTCATAGCGCCAGAAAAAAGATGCCTCCTGGCCCACTTCGATGTGCCACAGGTCGCCGTTCTTGCGTTCGACGATTCCGCTCTGGTTATCGAGCACTTTGACGACGGTGACGAACTCGGTGACGGCGTGCGCGGCGGCGGCCCGCGATAAAAAAATCAAAACCGCTGCGATAGTCATAACCGTCTTTATATTTAGTATCAAATAAAACTTTATTTTATTATTCATATTCAATATTCCCTCAGATTTAATGAAATTCAAACCGCATCATCATAGCTCTTTATCAATAGATAATCGGCGTTTCCGCCCGTGCTGAGGTAACATTTATTATCTACTGTTATCAATAGTTTTAACAATTAATTGTTAAAAAT
>CAYTCW010000093.1:0-17714 GCA_964436235.1 uncultured bacterium | reverse complement strand
CTATAATGATAGTATTTAAAAATATTTATATGCCGCGCACCGAGGTAAAAACGCTCCACAACGAAGACAGGCTTGTGATCAAAAAAGTGGACTACAGCCAGACGGCAACCATGTTCTTCGAAAAATGGCTCTACAGGCCATTTATTAAATTATTGATAAAGGCCGCCAAAAGATTGAAAAAAGTTCAGTTAGGCTATGTGCATATATATCTTTTATATATTTTCGTCACTCTTATAATAGCGCTTTTAAGCGTAAGACTTTAAAAAGCAGGACAATACGATATGAACGCAAATTTAAATACCGGTATAACCGGCGAAATAATAATGATATCAATAATTCAAACGGTTTTTTTGATTGCCGTCTCGCCTTTAATAAGCGGTATCATAAAAAAAGTAAAAGCCGTATGCCAGTTCCGTCAGGGCCCTCCGGTTTTACAGCCCTATTACGATTTGATAAAATATACTAAAAAGGAATCCGTCGTTTCAGACACCGCATCGTGGCTCTTCTTCGCGACGCCTTATATAATGCTGGCCGCTTTTTCATTAGCCGCTTTTTTAATACCGACGCTGTCTTATAAATACAGCGTTTCACCTTTAGCCGATATAATTTTAATAATTTATCTCATGGCGCTCGCACGCTTTTTTTTAACGCTCGCCGCCATGGACACGGCTTCCGCCTTTGGAGGCATGGCCTCTTCGCGCGAAATGATGGTATGTTCGATTGCCGAGCCGTCCATTATTTTATCTTTTATTTCAATAGCCCTCACTCAAAGATCGACGAATCTATCTAATATAATGTCTTCGGTCGCCGGCGCGCCTAATATAATGTTCACCGCCGAAAACCTCTTCGTTTTATTCGCGCTGTTTTTAATAGTAATCGCCGAAACGGGCCGCGTTCCCTTCGATAACCCGGCGACGCACCTCGAGCTTACGATGATCCACGAAGGGATGATACTCGAATATTGCGGAAAATATTTAGCCATGATCAACCTTGCGGCTTATATCAAGCAGGCCGCCCTGTTTACGCTTATAGTAAACATATTTTTTCCATATGCCATGATGAGCATTTTAACGCTTAACGCCTTTCTGATAAGCGCGGCTGCTTATTTATTTAAAATTATAATTTTTTCGATAATCGTAGGCGTTTTTGAATCATCGATATCTAAATCCAGGTTGTTTCAGCTTCCCGATTTAATAGGCATAGCTTTCGTCCTTGCACTGACAAGCATTATAACCAATATAGTAAAAAGCTGATATTGCAGAACGCATCAAGTTTTAGTGAAATTTAATATAATGTATTATAATATAAAATGATTTAGTATAGTGTAATGTAGCATAATATAATATGGCATAAAGTAATGTAGATAACCACATAAAGACTCAAAAAGGCGGATTTTTTATGCACGAGCAATTATCTCAATCGGTACTGCAAAATATAAATATACTCAACACTTTTTTGCTTTTAACCGCTATAATGTCGGTAGTATTCAGGCGCATACGCTCGCAAATAACGGCTTATTTTTTACAATCGCTCGCTCTCACTTTGATCTGCGTTCTAATAGGCCGCGCTTTCGATAACAGCCATCTTTACACGGCCGCCGCGCTGACTTTCACGGTCAAATGCGTTCTTATACCTTCATTTTTATTATATATTTCAAGAAAAACCATGGTAGTTAAAGATAATGAAAAATTTTTTAAAATTCCTACCGCGCTTATACTATCAGGCATATTAGTTATTTTTTCTTTTTATATACTCCAGCCCATTAACGCTCACGCCTGGCCGCTCACTAAATCTGCCCTTAACACTTCGCTTTCGCTCATATTAATAGGCCTTCTGCTTATGATAAACCGCACTTTCGCACTAACGCAGATAATCGGAATTTTAATTATTGAAAACGGTCTGTTTTTAGCGGGGATAGCCACTACTTACGGGATGCCGCTTATAGTAGAGCTCGGCGCTTTTTTCGACGTAATCGTCGGCGTGGTGCTCATGGGCGTTTTAAGCGATAAAATAAGCCGCTCGTTCGATTCGCTCGATACCGATAAACTTAACCTGCTTAAATATTAAAAAAGATGGAAGTGAACTCAAGCATGTATGAAAATACGCATTTATATTTAATATTCGCGCCTGTCTTATTCGCGCTTATCACAAAATTGATAAAACGCTGTATAGCGGTCGAATATTTTTCAATGACGGCCTCGTTTTTTCTAATGGTTATTTCTTTTAATTTTTTAAGCGGCGTCGATTCGCTTGCTTCAAAAACTCTTTCATCGCCGTTTTTCGGCGGCGGATTATTTTACGCCGATCATTTATCGGCATATATGGCTTTTCTTATTTCACTGATATTTTTTATAACCTCTATTTATTCCGGCGATTACCTTGAAAATGAAATCAAGCTGCGCGTTATTTCCGAGCGCAAGGTATCCGATTATTATTTCCGGACTTTTTTATTCGTGTCCGCTATGATGATGGTAGTTTTTATAAACAATATCGGCCTGATGTGGGCGAGCGTCGAAGCCACCACTTTAATATCCGCGCTTTTAGTGGGATTTTACAACACGCGCGAGGCCGCGGAAGCCGCATGGAAATATTTAATAATATGCACCGTCGCCATAGCCCTTTCATTATTCGGCATAGTGCTTCTTAACTACGCTATAATAACCTCTAATACGGCCGGACTCACTCTCGATTATTCGGTATTGTCAAAAGCAGGTAAATTCGCCGATATTTCAATTATCAAATTTTCATTTATCTTCGTTTTAATAGGGTACGGAACTAAAGCCGGCCTCGCCCCGATGCACACATGGCTTCCAGACGCTTATTCGCAGTCGCCTGCGCCGGTTTCAGCCATGCTGTCAGGTGTTTTATCGGCCTGCTCCACTTACGCGCTGATCAGGTTCGAGCATATCGCAAGAATATCGACCGGCCAGAATTTCGCGTCGGATTATTTCATAGTTTTCGGCCTGCTATCGCTTTTTGTGGCCTTTCCCTTTATAGTATTGCAAAATAATATAAAAAGATTGATCGCCTATTCTTCAATAGAACACACCGGAATAATATATCTCGCGCTCGGTTTCGGGGGCCCGTTCGGATTGATCGCCGTTTTTTACCATACCTTTTACCACGCCATATCCAAATCGCTTATGTTTTTAACCACCGGCTCGATTGCATTCGTCTATAAAACCACTGAAATATCGAAGATAAAAGGATTATTCGAACACCACAAATTTCTCGCCGCCGCCACATTTTTAGGAGGTCTCGGACTTTGCGGAATGCCGCCATTCGGCATTTTTTTCTCCGAGCTGCTTGTATTAATAGCGGCTATAACGGCTAAAAAATATACGGCCGCCGCGCTTTATTTAATATGCCTTTCACTTATTTTTCTGGGCTTTTTAAATCATTTAAGCAGAATGACTTTCGGCCATTACGCTAAATGCCACTCGGAGGAAGAATTTAAATGCGAAAATTGCTCGCGCGCAACGGCGGGTTGCCGGGCGCTCGATATCAATATAGGCTTTAAGATGAAGCTTGCCATAGCCATTCTATTTATCATATCTATAACAAGCGGCGTATATATGGTTTTTTCGCTCAGGGAAGCGATGGCAAAATCGGTTATTTTATTATTATTTCCCATGTAGTAACAGAAGGTGATTAAATAAATGAATAAAAAAGAGCTCCTGAAAATATATAAAAACCATATAATCGAAACGACCGAAACCGATTACGGTGAAACCTATATACAGGTAGATAAGAATGATCTGTACGAAATAGCGGCTGAAATAGTATCGATGTTAAACGGAACGCTTCTTACGATGTTTTGCGTCGATGAACTTAAATATGCGCAAAAAAGCCTTTCAGCCGACAAAAAAAACCGCTATATGATCTATTACGCTTTCAGGGTGCCCGGCGTTAAAAACAATGAAATAACCAAAGAACTTTTAATTATTAAAACAGGCATCAGCGAATCCGAACCGGAAATTAACTCCATCACCGACCTGTACCTTTCAGCCAACTGGTACGAACGCGAAATATTCGATATGTTCGGCATATATCCTCATAATCATCTTGAATTAAGCGGGCTCATACATCATCATAACTTTCCAAAAAATATATTTCCGATGAGAAAAGATTTTGCCGCAAACACTAAGATAAACGCCGTCAATAAAATTGAAACCAATCCCAAAGTATCGGGCGGCGGCACTTACCTGCTTCCGGTCGGGCCGATCCACGCCGGAATAATAGAGCCGGGACATTTTAAATTTTCATGCTTCGGCGAACATATCATCAACCTCGACGCTCAGCTTTTTTACACCCACAAGGGAATCGAAAAAACGGCCGAGGGCATGAACCATATTAACGCTAATTTCATTTCAGAGCGAATATGCGGCGTGTGCTCGCTTTCACATTCAGCGGCCTATACCCAGGCAGTCGAAAAAATCACGGGCGCCGAAGTTCCGCTGCGCGCGCGTACTATCAGAGTTATTTTACTCGAGCTCGAAAGAATCGCGGCCTATCTGACCGATCTTATGGGAATTGCCGTTGACGTGGCTTATTACCACGCTTCGACATATATATCTAAAATGCGTGAAGATATATTAAGCGGCGTCTATCCGGTTTTAAGATCGCGCTACTTCCGCTCTATCAATATGTGCGGCGGGCTGCGCCGCGATATCGACGATAAATCGATCGGCTCGCTTATTGAAACTGCGCTTAAAACGAAAAAAGATTTAGCCATAGCAGAAGATATGCTCTATAACGGCACCACTTTTTTAGAGCGCATAGAAACGACGGGCCGCTTGTTTACCAAAACAGCAAAATCACTTGGAATCGTGGGCGTAGGCGCGCGCGGCTCAGGCATTCACTGTGACGCAAGAAAAGCCTTTAGCTACGAAATATACGATAAACTCGATTTCAAAGAAATAATACACGATAAACTCGACGTTTACGCCAGAATGTGCGTACGCCTCGATGAAATAAAAGAGTCTATTTCAATTATTTTACAATGCTCCGCAAATTTAAAACCCGGGCCGGTAAGCGTTAAAATAGATAAGATACCGGCGTTCAAACCGGCATTCGGCATTACCGAAGCGCCAAAGGGCGAACATGCGCACTTTTTAATATTCGGAAACGATTCAAATATTTACCGCTATCATATACGCTCGGCATCTTATGCAAACTGGCTCGCGCTTACCTTCGCCGTTAAAGGCGATATAGTGCCTGATTTTCCGGTTATTAATAAAAGTTTTAATCTGTGTTACTGCTCCTGTGATAGATAGTATAAATTTTTAAATAATTAAAAAGACCCGCTATAAACAAAAAAATTAATTGATAAATTAGTAATTAATTGATATAAAGGTTATAAAGAGGTTTGTTATGCTTTCGATGTTCAAAAATATATTAATGAACGGTAGTTTCACCGAAAAAAAATCATACGGTGCCGGATTTTTAAATTCCGCCGCACCCGTGCCGTTAATTAAATTCGATGAAAGTAAATGCGCGGCCTGCGCTTCTAAAATATGCGTAAAAGTGTGTCCGACGGGCGCAATTACGCCCGACGGCAAAAATAAAATTAAACTATCTCAGCTGAAATGTATAGAATGCCGCATGTGTGAAGATAACTGCCCCTCAGGCGCAGTTTCATTCGCCGATTTCGGAATAGGCTCCGCTGAATTTAATAAATTAAGTGAAAAACTTGAAAAAGAAATAAAAAGCTGTTTCTCGCGCTCGCTGCACATACGACAGCTCGACGCAGGTTCTTGCAACGCCTGCGACCATGAAATGATATCGGTATGCAATCCCGTTTTTGATATAAGCCGCTTCGGAATAGACTTTGTGGCTTCACCGCGCCATGCGGATTGCCTGCTGGTAACCGGGCCGGTTTCCTGGAATTTAAAAGAAGCGCTCATAAGAACGATAGAAGCGACGCCCGATCCTAAAATAGTTATAGCTTTAGGAACCTGCGCCGCCTCAGGCGCGCCGTTCGGCGAAAACTACGCCAGCTACGGCGGCGCTGATAAATTAGTTCCGGTAGACGTGTTTATTCCCGGCTGCCCGCCCCACCCTTACGCTATTATACAGGGACTGCTCAAAGCCGTTGGAATGATCAACCAAAAATAAGCGCTATTTAGAAATCGGCGCTATGCTTCCGACTATTTCGGTCAATTCTTTTTCGTATTTTTTATCGGCTTCTTCGGTGCCTATATAGTAGCAGAGCATAAACTTATCAGAAGGCGTTAAAATAAGCATTACCGATACTTTGATCTGACCGTCTTTTGTTTTATAGTCTTCGACTACCGTTTTCATTCCATTTAAAACTATTTCAGCCGTTGCCTCGCTGACCAATTCGCCGAGCACGCTCGTAATATTGTCTTCAGTGTGTTTAAGGGCGTCTTCGAGCTTTTCATCTTTTAATATATCGAAAAATAAAGTAATTCCTTCCTCAGGCGATTCGATCTGCAATACGTTGTTTTTAACTTTGTCCTTCCAATCGTCGGGCGCGCTTATTTCGACTCCGCCTTCAATATTTGGAAAGGTTTTCGCGTGCGAAACACCGAAAGTGATCATAAGCGCTAATAAAGATACCATAAAAAGATTTAATAAAAATTTCATTGATTTTCCTCCATATGTTGTGTTATAATCTCCATAAAACAATTATAAGTTTTTTTCAAAAAAAGTCAAGATAAAACATACTCATATTATAAATAAAAAAGTGGTTTTAATCTTGGCATGTAAGTTGCTCAACTAACTTACGAAAAATGTCCGTGACGGACATAAAAAAACATAATTTTAAGGAGTGGTAGTTCAATGAAAAAAGCAATGTTAGTTTTCTCAGTAATCATGGCAGTAGTATTCACAATGGGTTATGCGTTCGCTCAGGACGCTCCCGCAGCGGCTCCCGCTGAAGCTCCCGCAGCTGAAGCTCCCGCAGCTGAAGCTCCCGCAGCTGAAGCTCCCGCAGCAGCTCCCGCTGAAGCTCCCGCAGCTGAAGCTCCCGCAGCAACAGAAGCAGCAGCTCCCGCAGCTGAAGTTACTGAAGAAGTATTAATCGGCAAACTCGTTGACGTTGAAGGCAAAGTAACGATAGCTGTTGAAGGCAAAGAAGCCGTAGCAGTTAAAGTTGACGCTAAAGTCGAAGAAGTTAAAAAAATCGAAAAATTCGCTGACAAAACCTTTGAATTCAAAGGCACATTCGTTACCGAAAAAGTAAAAGAAGGCGAAGCTGAAGTTGAACACAAAATGTTCGTTATCAATTCATTCGCTGAAAAAGCAGCAGAAGTTCCTGCAGCTGAAAAAAAAGAAGAAGTTAAATAATTAACGGTTTCTTTTTTAATCAATTGATCTAAAATTTATTTTAATAATAAATTAAAAACCGCCTGAATTAATTTCAGGCGGTTTTTTTTGATTATAATCAGGACGGGTGAGGCTGGGGGGCGACGGCTCCGCCCTTATATAATCACCCATGAAAATTATTATTAACCGTTATCACCAACCACTTATAATTAGATAACCTGCTAATTAACTCGCTTTTACATCAGGCTTATCAATCTTGCTCAAAGACTTGCGCGCATAAATTCTAACTATTTCTTCCGCATCGGTAAGGGCTTTCTTTAAAGGTTCGAGCGCCTTTTTATCGCCGATTTCGCCCAATAATTCCGCGGCGAAAGAACGGGTTATCTTATCACCTTTTTCAAGCGCCGTGATGTAAAAATCCACGTTTAAATCTAAACCGCCGGTTGAATTGTTTCTCATCGATTATCACTCCTTGATTAAATTTATATTATCTGGTTTACATATTACTTTTCAATACCTATCAAATGGTTAATTTTTATCATATAACCTAAAAAGTTATTATTATTCACGCGAAAAAAAATCGAATATTTTAAATGAAAATGAATCGTCTTTCATCAAAAAATATACTTTTATATATTTAACGTAAGAATATACTAATTGCATGCCTGCCGCCTCCCGTTACCGCTGCGAATACTGCTATAATTTTATACTGCTACCTGTTCGTCGAATAGGAAGTCAGGGCCGAAGCCGTGCCGTGAGGAGTTTTTACCTCTATTTCGACCGCTCTTTGCCGTGCTGAAAGTTCAGGATTAAAAGACATATACATAATTTTGTAGTATGTTTTAAAATTATGCAAAACCTTTTTAAGATTATATTTTAATTCATAAGGGTTCGGCGAAAACTGCGCCGTGCCGCCTGTTTTATTAGCCAGCTCACGAAGAGGCTCTTCTGATACCTCATAACCTAAACCTATGGTATAGACCTGAACCCCGCACTTTCTGGCATAATCGATAACTTCGTCAAGAGAATGTTTTGAGTAAGGCTTCTTACCGGACGGACTTTCATCGCTGCCGTCGGTTATTACAAGGATCGCTTTGCCGCCGTCTCTGTAATGGAGCATACTTATCGCTTTATATAACGAATCATATAAATAAGTGCCGCAGTCAGCGTTCGCCGAAAACAGGGCCTTATTGAGTTTAAACTGATCGCTGGTAAAATCCTGCAATAATTTTATAGTTTGCCTGAAACCTAATATCGCGCATTTATCATTCTTATCGAGCATCGATAAAAACATAAAAGCGTCCTGCTTCAATTCTTTGATCATTCTTTTCATCGAGCCCGAAATATCGAGGGCAAGCACTAAATTCATTACCTTGGGATCGGTTTCAACTTTTATATGATCAATTTTAATACAATTTTCAGATACTTTAAAATAATTATGGTTAAGATTTCTATAAATAGCGCCGTCTTCATCAGTAACGTAGGCATATACGCTTATAACCGGAAAACTCGACGAATCGATAGCTTTAATATTCATCGATAAATTTTCATTATAGAAAGGCTTCGAAGAGCCATATTCGAAAGCGTGAGCGTTGATAAGCCCTGCCATGCATATAAAAAGAACGGTTATAATTATTATGCGTTTAAACATTACTGCCTCCGTAAAAAACAAATGGTTTAATCTAATATCGGATAAATATTTCAATTATTAACTTAATTGTTTAAGCAATTACATAATCATTTATTCCAACTTATTAACTCTACACCGCTACCTGAACAGCCCCAGAACCGTCAGATTGGCTTTTATCTGAATTACCTTTTCATCATGCGGCGCAACCGATGATGCGTAGTTAATATGCTCGACCGCCGCGCTGTTATTACCCTGAAGATAATACAGATACGCCGCGATAGCATGCGCCTGGCCGTTATTAACGCCATGATTTAATTTGGGCGTATAGGTAAAAAATTTATTCGGCTGATAAACCCCGCCGCCGCTTGAAATAGGATCTATTCTCTCGAGGAGCGATACCGCGTTTATAAAATCCTGATTGGTTTTTGATTTTGACATATACGCTAAAGCCAGAGCGACGCGGGCGTCGTTAATTTCCTGGTTGGAATAGTTATAAAGATCCACCGACGGTATTTTTTCGAGCGTGAATATTACCGAGTTGGTATCGGCACTGCCGGCCTCCGAACCGCTCTTTAACATCGACCAGCCGATTCCGGTCAATGCCAGGTTTTTCTCCTTCGCCGTATAAGCGTATTCGTACGATTTTTGAAAATCCGCCTGCGCGTTGGAATAATTGCCCATGTTAAATGATTGCTGGCCTGAAACTAATTTTTCGTAAGAAGGCGTTTGAACGGGCGGCAAATAAATATCGCCTGGCTCCTGAGTAGCTATAGATCCGCCGCTCCCGCCGCCGCAGCCGTAAAATAACACCGGCAGGCATATCAACGCAATCAATAACGATAAAAATTTATTGTCAACCATTTTAAAAGAGATCTTTTTCATTAACTCACTCACCTGCACTTATCTTTGAATAGATATTTTTCCCTGTTTGTAATATTCATTTTCACCCTTTTTATATATCAGCTTGTATATATACTGGCCATTTGCGACGGCCGAGCCCCGAAAATCGGTCAGGTCCCATTTAATGCCGCCATAAGGCGCCACGCTTTTTTTTATGGGCAGATCTTCTATATTTTTAATTATATTGCCCGCCGTATCATATATTTTAATCTTAACGCTATTAACGTCGTTTTTAAGAGTGTAGTTAAAATCAACCGCCCGGTTAGGACCGCTTACCGGCACCGGAGCGCATTCGACCGATTCTATATCGGCGCTCAGCGCTTCGTACTCGCGCGCGGAATTAGTTATGCCGCCCTCGCGGCAGGCGACTATTACAAAAAGCGCCAGACACAACGTTATTAACTGTAAAAATTGAAGTTTATAATTTTTATCGTCCGTATTTATAGCTGAGTTCAATTAAAAGTTCTCCTTTCGATTGATCAAATATTATTATTTACTTTACTTATTTTATCACGGCTATTTTTCCAATTTTTTCAACGGTCTCACCGCTATTGAGGCTTATTTTCAATTTATAGTGATAAACGCCGTTAGCCACTCTTTCGCCGTCGTCATTAATAAGGTTCCAGCGGATCACATGCGGCGTATTTGAAGCGTTAACAGGATTATCGCCGGTCGAATACACTAAATTGACCGCTGAGTCGTATATTTTAAAATGCACTTCAGACGCGTTCTGAGTCAAAAGATACTGCACTCCGCAGAAAACCCGAGCCGGATTCGGCCTGGCTATTATACTCTGATAGATGCCCGTTACCGGGGCCGCCTGGTAATTAATTTCAGGACTTTTAACCGTATTTCCGCTGTTATCGGATATTTCAAAGCTGATCCTGCTGGTTTTAGCGAAACTTACGCCGCTTTCCTTCAGCGAGGCCGCGTTAAAATACATTTTAACTTCGCCGCCGGCAATCCTTTCGACGGAAGCCGGTTTCACCTTGATATTTCTGCCGTCGATCTGAATTTTAATATTATTCTCATCTATACCCGCGCCGTTATCTTTAGCTATTAATTCAATGATATCTTTAACTTCGCCGCCGGCATTCATATTAGCTATTTTAATTTCAGGTCTTTCCACATCGGCAAACATCGCATAAATGCCGAGCGAATCTATATAAGTGTAAAAATCGCCGTTAGTATCTTTTATACCGGCAGACATAAACTCCCATTTATCGCCATTTTGCCGATATATTCCTATTTTATCGGAAGACGCCTTATCGATGCCTGAATTTTTAACCCGTAAATATTCTTCGGCGTCAGGATGTATCTTAAATTTAAGCGCGGCAGGCGTTTTAAATTTAAGATCGGCCGGCGCGAACTGATAAGCGCCGCTTAATCTTATTAATTCCCTGTCCTGAGGGCCGCCGGCGGCTAAATACTGGGGAGCTATTACAAAAGTACGCGCGCCGCCTATATCTTCTTTAGTTTTAATAAAACTGCATAATCCGTCGGAACTTGCAAAACTTATATCTTTAGATAAGTCTGAAGCCGTTAATTTTACCGAATAAAGTCCGGGCTGCCTTTCCGCGCCGCCATTTTGCGAAACCGATTTTTTAGATGCGCCTGTTTTCTTTAACGAAGCCGCCGTCAAAGACGCTATATCCGTAAAAGTCTGACCCGGATCGAGAACCGCCATATCGATCTGGCTCGCGTAATTTTCATCGATGCGATACTTGTAGGTGTATAAATTCTGCCGGTGCGATATAAGTTCATTTCTGGATCTATAAATCGGGGTTTTTCCCGGCTGACGGATGCCTAACTGGAACTGCTGAGTAACCGCGGTCGTGGCTAATACGGTTATTATAAGGTCGCGGGTGTCTATAGGGTTACTGAACGCCGTCACTATAAAGCCCGGCGACATCTTTATGCCTTTTTTATAAACCCGCGCTATTAATACGCTATCGGTGTCATAAAAACTTTTAGCGTAGAAAGTGAAGCTGCTTATATAATTAACGTTATCGATAGGAACGCGGGCATAGCCTGTATAATATGCTTTTAACTTATTATTATCAGTCGTATCCGCCTTGTTTTCAAATCTTGTAAACTGTACCGGTATTTCATTAACCGCGGGACTCACTTCTTCCGGCTTATAAAAACATTTAGGCGCGCTATTAACGGCAAGTTCCTTATTGAATTTAACCACGAAATTAATGCGCCAGAAAAATTCCGAATAATCAAGTTTGGTCTGGACTTCTTCAATAGCTACATCAGATACCACGACGCATAATTTATTGTTATTAAAAGCGTCGCCGTCCGCGTCGCCGCCGGTTACAACCTGCTGGTACGGCGCTAAAAGCGAAGAATGATTGACCGCTACTTCAAAAGTTGAGCCGGTCGGCGAATTAGGCGTCATAGGAACATTCAGCTTAAATTTGATCGTAACTTTCTGCTCCGATACTGCCTCGGTTATTATAGCGTCGTAAACTAAAGCTATATCTAAATTAGCGCCGACCGCATTTTTATTGAAGGTGTAATTAACGTTTTGTATTAATTTGCGCTCGCCAATATACACATCTATGGTATCCTGCGTATATGAATAACCGCCGCCCGGATGTTTTACGCTGATCCTGTCGATGCCGAGGTTATAACTCATAATTTTAGGCTTCAGCGTCACGGTAAAATCTTCGGCTTCGTCGGTGGCCGCCATTCTTTTCGGCACCGATGAAGGATTGATCTCGCCGGTAACCGATGCCGCCGGCTCGACTACATAGGCCGTAAATGTATATGCCTGAGAGGCATTGCCCGAAAAATCCGTCGCGTTGATCGAAAATGTTTTAGCGCCGGTTAAATACGGATTTGTCGGAAATACTACTATTTTTTTAAAGGTCGTCGTCGTTCCATCACGCTCTAAGTTGATTTCATTGGTTAATTCGGGAAATATAGCGCGCAAATCCACTTTAACGTCGCCGTCTTTAAGAGTGTTATCGTCCACTACGGCTATTACCGTGAAAGTGCCGGTAGTCGGATTGATCACGTTATCTATAATTTCGCCGCCTACCTGCGATATGATTTTACCTACCAAAACTTTGGGCGCGGTAGTATCGACGCTGCCTATATCCACCGGAATATTAGCTAAAGCCGGATTGCCCGCTAAATCCGATATTTCAGGATTGGCCGTATTCACTAAGTTAATGTCTATACCAGAAGGCCTTCCGGCTATGTCGTTACCGAGCGAGTATAACCCCTTAACCGTTAAAAGCGGATTGGCGCCGAGCGTTATGCCTATTTCTTTAACGCCGGTATAGGTAAATGAAGCGCCAGCGCCGAATGCGTCATTTGAAACAGGCAGCTTAAATACCGTGCCGGGCGAAAAATTAGGATCGGGCGATACCATTACCGCCTTATCGAAACCGACATAAATTATATCGCCGTCTGAAAGGCCGCCTTTTCCAGGCGCGGTGTTTTTATCGTAATACTTTGCATAAACCGTTTTAGGGCCTACCGTGTCGTTAGAGCCTATATCTACGCCGGGTATCGGCGGAGTGACTATATTCAAATTGGGCGTCGCGGGATTACCGGCATTATCTACAATTGCCAGCTGGCCGGCCACTACGTTTACACCCGTCGGAACGGGATTGACGCCGAACGGATCGAATATGCCCCTTATTATTATTGAAGTCGTCGAAACGTCGCCGAGCGAAATTACTATCTGATTAGCGTCGCCCGTCGATAAACCCGCGCCGCCGCCTATCGTATAACCGCGGCCCGTCGGAAGAAGCCTGACCGCCGCGGGACTATTTTGCGCGACCGATACGCCTTCGTTAAATGTCATTACTATATGATCGCCGCGGTTCAAACCGTCATTGCCGATATCAAAATATGTGGACGATATCAAATATGGCGGAGAACCGTCTAGTATTAAATGCGGTATGTTATCTTTGGTGATCACTTTACACGGAAAACTTCTGACCCTGTCGGTACCCGAATTAATCATCAATGTATCACCATTTTCGACTATCTTGGTATAACCATTGCCAAGTTTGATCTCGATTATATTATCGTTAACGGCGGCGCCCGTATCGATTCTCGCGCCTGCGCCGAAAGTGCCGCTGCCAATTATCTGAAATACCGTGCTTACGTCAACCGGAATACCGCCCACTATGAAAGCGCTGTCATCGATGGGAACGTCGAATGTGATCTCAATCGAATCGTTAGTGTCTATAGTATCGCGGTTATCCCTGAATTTTACCGAAGTTATGCTCGGGCCGCGATTTTGTATATATACTTCAGCGGAAGTGTCAAGCGATGGATTTCCTGCCTGGTCAACCGCCGATATATGCACCGCATAAGTACCGTCCTCTACGATCTGGCCTAAAGTATTTTTACCGTCCCAGGTGGAAGTCTGCAATACTCCCGTCGGGATAACCAGGTTAGTGCCGAGATCTTTAACTATCGCGCCTATCCTGGTTTTAATCTTGACTTCAGCGGTACATAAAGCGCGCGCGTCATTTAATATATACTTGATATCCACTTTACGAAGCGCAAGGTCTATCGAATCGGGCGCAAAAGGCGTCGGGGTGACGCTGACTATATTAACGACCGGGCCGGTATTATCGACCTGAACGGTAGTAGTTACAGTAGTTGAATTAAGCGCCGCGTCCGTCGCGGTTATATCGAATGTATAAGTGCCGTCGGCTACGAATGCGCCCGTGTCGTCTTTGCCGTCCCATGTAACATTTTTTAAGCCGGGACTCTGCGGTATATTGGTTATTACCGTCTTTACCTGATTATTAAGGCTGTCTAAGACTTTAATCGTAACTTCAGCCGATTCGGACAGGTTATATTTAAGCATGGCCGCGCTGTAAGCCGGATTAGAATTCATCGGCGAGAAAAACGGCGGAACTACAAGCAGCCCGGTTATAGCCGGCGGCGTGTTATCGACGGCTACCGTCATAACCGCAGGATTCGGATTACCTATATTACCGGCGCTGTCTATTAAAAATATCTCGATACGGTAATCGCCCTCGCCGACGACGTTGCCGCCCGCGTCGTTGCCGTCCCAGGTTTCAGTATGACTGCCAAGAGGTTTTAAATACGGGCCGAACTGCCTTACAAGCGGGCCGGTCGTAGATATTATACGGATTTCGACCGTGCCTCCCTTTGATATGTTATACGAAATAGTTGCCTGGTCGGTTATTCCCGGACTCGAGCTCGGCGATATGGCCTTCGGCGTTACCGAATACGGCCCGATTACCGGCCCCGTCTTATCTACCCTTACATTGCCTACATTAGTGTTTTTATTGCCGGCAAGGTCTTCAGTTATTATTTCATATGAATAAATGCCGTCAGGCACGAGAGCCCCTCCGCTGTCGCGGCCGTCCCACGCCTCCTGATAGGTCTGAGGCGCAATCTTTTGAAGCATATAAGTAGGCGGGCGTAAATTTCTTTTGGTAAGAACGCGTGCCTGATCTTTTATAATTATTTCGACGGTCGCATCTTCACTGAGCGAAAATGAAATGTTAGCCGGACTAACGTCAGGTGAAAACGGATTCGGCGCGATGCCGAACGGCGATATATCGGTAACGGTCTTATCGACGGTAACATTATGAGTCAAAGTCGAACCGAAACCTACCTCGTTAGTCGAAGTGATCGAAATTACGTAAACGCCGTCATTAACGCTTAACCCTGTCAAATCATCCGTGCCGTCCCATTCCTGAGTGTAATTACCGGTATTTTTCTTCGTTTTAGGCATTAAAATTTTTGATATAGTGCCCGGTGAACCCTGAGGATAAACGACTATATTAACGTCGGCCGTATCGTTTACTATATAAGAAACTATCGTCGTATCCTTGACCGTCGGCGATGCCGGAAGCGGCGAGAACGGATTGTTATTCAAAGCCGGTATGCCGAAACTGATCGCAGGCGCGTTCGAACTTATCTGCACCGGAATCAGCGCGTCGTCTGAATCGTTATTTGCAAGGTCTTTAGCCCTTATTCTGATAGTATATGTGCCGTCGGCGGTAGCGCCCGCGCCGTCCCAGGTAACGCTTTGCGCCGTTGGCGGCACCGCATGGTTGGCGGCGGCTTCCAGCGTTCTTATGACCACGTTCGAACCGTTTAAAACTTCGATCGTAACTAATGAAGTTTCAGACAGCGTATATGAAACGGTAGTAGTGCGCTTGTTAATATCAGGCGATGCCGGCGAAAATACCGGATTTGAAAGCGATAAATTCGAAACTACGGGCTTTGTGAAATCGAGTATAAATGAACGCGGCGCGCGCGGCGGCGTGCTGTAGGAAGTGCCGTCCCATGCGTGAACGTCCCACCACCATTTGCCTTCATTTAATTGAACTGCTGCTTTAAACTCCGCTATATCTAAAACCTGAAAACTCATCACTGACCCCGGAGGCGTCGGGCCCGCCGGGTCGGTACTTACGGGAGTCGGTATCGAAAACATAGGCTTTAAAGCCGTAACTTCAGAACTCGCACCGGGCGATGACGAAGATATTGAAGCAGGCGCGACTACTGATTTAAAAAATACGACCTTCAACTCAATGGTGTCCTGCTCTGCATCGGTAGGTACCTGCCATTGAAGCTGTACCGCCGTGGTCGAATTGAAATAAGTATCATTGGCCGGGCCTACGAACGGAGGCGCCTGCGGCGAAGTCCCCGAAGCGGCCGCGCTGCCCGTTATTAAAAATACGGCCGCCATTACAGTTAGTAAAATATAAAATATTCTTTTATATCCCGCGTTAAGTATCATTAAATCTCACGTCCTTAATACTTTTATTTGAATCGTTACATACTTAAAATTTATAAAAACAAAATTTATAAGCTAAGTCAAATAAAATTATCGGCATAATTATTAAGAAGTTAATTTAAAATTCTCGCATTATATGCTATAATTAACTTCGAATTAAACATGATATATACAATACGATACAAAATAGAAAACGCGGGATTATTATAATACAATAGATGCAGAAATAGAAATATGAAAGAGGAAACGCCGTGAATTATAAGTATATCGATAGCGAAGAAAAATTATGCCTGTATTCAACCGAGCTTACGCAAAAAGGCTGTGAAGTGATAGCGCTGGATATAGAAGGCGAATCTAACCTGCACCAGTATGGCGAAAAATTATGCCTGATACAAATATACGACGGCGAAAACGCCGTTATTATAGATCCGTTCAAAATGCCCATACATCACATAAAAGAAATTGTCGAAAACCGCTCGATCATGAAAATTATGTTCGACGCAGCCGGCGACCGCGCCTTTTTATATAAAAACTGCGGAGTCGATCTAAAAACGGTCCTCGACCTTCAGGTAGCCGTTCTATTGCTTAATTACGAAAAACGCGACCTTTCATCGGTGCTTAAAACGGCGATAGGCGTCGATTCCGGCATGTCGAAGAAAAAATTCCAGATGTATAACTGGAGCCGGCGCCCCTTATCTACCGACGCTATCGATTACGCACTTTCAGACGTAATCAATCTGTTCAAACTTAAAAATAAATTAATCGATGATATTATCAATAAAGGACTTATCGAAAAATTTATATCGAAAAATATGCAGGTGCAAAATAAAGCGCATATATATAACACCAAACCGAAATTATTAAGAACGAAAACATTCGACTCGCTCAAAAAAAATGAAAAAAATATATTCGAAAAATTACTATCCATCAGAGAACGCTACGCGCAAAAATTAAACCTGCCCCCAAATTTAATACTTGCTAACGACCTGCTTTTTAAATTATGCGTTAAAGAAATTAAAATCGAAGAAGTCAAACTGTCAAGAGTTTTGACCGATATTATCAAATCGCAAATAGTCGGCGATATGCAAAAAGCCGTTCTGGAAAATTAAAACTTTTTTTTATAAGGGAGGGAGAAAGGGTTAG
>CAYTCW010000092.1:0-17998 GCA_964436235.1 uncultured bacterium | reverse complement strand
GGCGCGAAGCACGGCTTTAGAGTCAATGTTTTAAGTCCGATCGAAATCGGTAATTTTGTTGTATCGTCTTCTAAAATACGACTTTTAATAGAGGCCGGCGCGGTCAACGACGTAATTAAATTTATGGGCCGCCCCTTCAAACTGACCGGCGAAGTGATCCACGGCGACGGTCTTGGAAGAAAACTCAATGTGCCGACCGCTAATATAAAAGTGCCCGACGCCGGTATTATAATTCCAAAACCCGGCGTTTACGCGGTTAAATGCAAAGTGAAAGGCGCCGCGTATAAAGCGGTTATGAATATAGGCATGCGTCCGACCGTTTATGAAAAAAAATCGTCGTTAATGACTTTCGAGCTTCATATACTCGATTTTAACGGCGATATTTACGGTGAAATTCTCGATACTTATTTTATTAAAAGGCTGCGCGATGAAAAAAAATTCGCCGATTTCAAAGCGCTCTGCGCCCAGATCAAAGACGATATTTCTTTTGCGGCGGAATATTTCGATGAAATTGAAAATATTTAAAAGGGACATATAATGAGCGATCAAAAAGAAAATAATTCACAAATTAATCCGGTTGAAGCTAATAATAAAAATACGCAAGCCGGCGCTATAAATTCGCCCGATAGCGGCACTTCTCCGGTTGACGGCGTTTCCGCGGCAGCCGCGCCCAAACTTCTGCACTTTAACGCTAAATCGAGCATTACCAGAAAACTTATCATATACATAACGGTTCTCGTATTCGGGATAATGGCGGCTACTTCAGTTTATATAGCGCGCCAGCAGGAAATTTTATTGATCAATAAAATGATCGAAAAAGCCGAGTATTTAAATAAACTGCTGTTGATAAGTTTCAGCGAGGCGATACTATCCAATCAGCTTACCACGCTTCAATATTCGGTCGAAGACGTCAGGCGCAACGACAGCGACGTTATGTTCTGCGAAGTTTACGATTTAGATATCCGCTGCATAGCCTCTTCAATCGACGCTAACCGCGGCGCGATAAAATCTTCGGCGGGCGACGATAAAATCACTTACGATCTTATAGTTAATTCCATAAAAACTTCTTCCACTCAGCGTAATTTTTTAAAAGGCGGCCTGCACTTCGAAGTCGCGGTCCCTTTAGTCATAAGCAAAACCGTCAAGGGAAGCCTTATAGTTCGCTACTCGCTTAAAAAAGTGCATGATGAAATAATGAATTCCTACATTCATTCGCTCGTGATATGCCTTATAGCTATTATTATCGGATGGCTCATCTCCATATTCATGAGCCGTAAAATAACCACGCCCATATTCGATCTCGCGCGCGGCGCCAATGAAATATTGAACGGTAATTACGATTATAAAATAAGTAAAATATCAGACGATGAAACCGGAATAATATCTACGGCCTTTAATTCCGTGACCGGCGCGCTTACTTTAAAAATTAAAGAGCTCAAGGAATATTCTGAAAATTTAGCGCGCACCAACGCCGAGCTCGATAAAAAAATCAGCGAGATGAAATCGCTTCAGGACCTCGGCAGGGTTATCAGTTCCATATTCAACTTAGAAGAGCTGCTGCGAGCTATTATACAGAACGCCACTATAGTTATGAAAAGCAAGCGCTGCTCGATTATACTCGTCAACGATAAAACCGGCGATCTTTATATAAAAGTAGCTAAAGGCATGGACGAGGCTAACGATTTTACCGAAAATATCAAATTAAAATCAGGCGGGCTCATTACCGATTTCTGTATAAAGCAGAAACAGTCGCTTCTTGTCACCGACGTTGAAACCGACGACCGATTCCCCGAAACAAAAGACGCAAAATATAAAACCAAATCTTTTATCGCAGTTCCCTTAGTCATTAACGACAGGGTGATCGGAATGATATCGATTACCGAAAAATATAATAACGAAATTTATAACGCCTCAGACCTTCAACTGCTGCAGATATTCGCTAATCAGGCGGTAATAGCCATCGAAAACGCCCGGCTTTACGAACGCCTCGTTGTCCGCGAAAAACTCGAGCGCGAGCTTGAAATAGCGCATAATATACAGATGAGCATGATGCCCCAGAAATATCCTGATATTAAAGGAATATCAATTGCCGGAGTGGCGATACCAGCTAAAGAAGTCGGCGGCGATTACTACGATTTTCTTCCCATATCCGAATCGAAAGTCGGCATAACCATAGGCGATGTTTCAGGCAAAGGCGTTCCTGCCGCGCTTATGATGGTTATGATACATTCTATTTTAAGAGCGAAAGTTATGAGCGATCATAACCCTAAAGATATCGTGCTCGAACTTAATAAATTCATGCTCAACGAACTCGAACCGCGCATGTTTATAACTTTATTTTATATGATCCTCGACGTGGATAATAAAAAACTTAAATATACCAATGCCGGCCATAATTATCCGATGGTATTCCATTGCGATAATACTGAAGTGGATTCGCTTAAAGACGGCGGGCTGCTGCTCGGCGTTTTCGAGGCTCCGATGTACGAAGAAGGCGAGTATCAGCTCGTTTCAGGCGACGTTGTAGTCATGTACACCGACGGGATAGTGGAAGCCATGGACGATAAAGATGAAATGTACGGCTACGAACAGTTTTGCGAATTCATACACGGCATCAAGCATAAAAAAGCCGATGAAATAAAAGAAGATATACTTCAGGAAATGAGAAGGTTCATGGGCGAAACTCCGCAGTACGACGATCTGACGCTTATCGTGGTCAAAGTCGAAAAAGACGGGGCCGCAGCGGCGGTTTAACCAGGTCTCCTGCTATATAAGATATGGTAATCCAGATTAATTAGCTGATTATATATGTTGAAAAAGTTTTAATTTGTTTTATTATCTACGACCTTGACTTCAGTGCGCGATAATATATCGTCTAACGCGGCGAATTTGCGCTTGATAAAAGGCACGTTATCTAAAATTACGGGCTCTTTTTCGCCGGAAATGAAAAGTTTGAGCCTGCCCGAGCGCAGCAGCATGCTTTCAAAAACGTCGTTGATCGATTGCTCGTATCTGAGCGAAGGCGCGGGATAGCGCTTTACGTCGGCAAAAAGCCCGCTGTGGACGATCAATTCATTCGAGGTTATTTCGCAGTATTCAAAACGCGCCTCTATTATTATAAAAATAAAAGTAGCCGCGAATATTAAGGTCATAAACGAATAAAAATCATCGCTCATAGTTAAATTTATATTTGTGATAAGCGCCAGCAGACGGCCGAATAGGTCAGGATATATTCCTTTGAGCCACAGAGCGCAAAAAATAACGGTAGTAAAGCCTATTATCATGTTGATGAAAAGATTCTTGGTGAATTCGAGCGCGACGACTAAAAAATTAAAGCCGAAGGCTATGCAGAATATCGCCCCGGTTATGTGATTAGAAGCAAAACCGGCGTTAATGAATATCATGGCGAATAAAGAAACTAAAAAAGTAGGATAAAAAAATACCGCTTTGGGATACTGTCTTATTATCACTTTTTCTTTCGAATACATAAAGCCCTCCAGAGGCCTTTTTTAAACCGGTTATTCATTCATTCATTCATTCATTCAAACAAACAATTAATTACTTGCTTATGCTTATATAATTAATTATTTATTTATTTCATCTATTAACATTCTCAACCGGCCGTAACTTTTACGGTTGAAATTAAAAACTAAGCGGGTAAGGGCGGCGAGTTCCGTTTCGTTTTCTTCTTCAGCGAGAGCTTTCGATTGAGTGATAGAGCCTTTTACGATTATATCCGCGAATTTTTCATTTATGGCCGATAGGGCTTCCGCACTTAATTCGCGCTGTATCCTGATGACGAGAAGTTCGCCTACGAACCTTAATGAGTGGTAATTTTTATAAAAATTATTTATTTCATCGACGGCTTCGTCTGCGCTATAAACTATTTTGTACAGCGCGAGGTCTTCTTCGGAAATTAAGCCTTCGGCGAGCATTTCAGTTTTAATGAACTCGTCGAGTTTCTTCCAGTAAGTGCCGCCAGGCGGTTCGAGCATTACTACCGGCAGAGGATTGCTTTTTCCGGTTTGAAGAAGCGTGAGCAGCTCGAAGCCTTCGTCGAGTGTCCCGACTCCGCCGTGGCAGAGGACTATAGCATTTGTTTCCTTTGCAAAGGCGAGCTTTCTTGCAAAAAAATATTTGAATTTTAAAACTTTGTCTTTTGCGATGTGCGGGTTCGGCTCGTATTCGAAGGGAAGTCTTATCGACACGCCGAAACTTTTATCCGGCCCGGCGCCTTCGTTTCCGGCCTGCATTATGCCGGGGCCGGCGCCCGTAATAACCATATATCCAAGCTCGGCGATTTTATTTGAAAACTCGAGCGCTATTTTATAATTAGGGTTGTCGGGTTTTGTGCGCGCAGAGCCGAATACCGAAACTTTTTTAACGCCGCGGTATTTTGAAAACATCATAAAAGCCTTATATACTTCCTTGAGCGACGAGTTCAATATTTTAAGATCGAGCCGGCTTATGCCGGGATTTAATAATTTAAAGCCGGTTACTATTATTTCTCTAGCGATATCAACATTTTCACCGGTAGCGAATTCGTTTACTAATTCGGTGATTTTTTTATCCAATAATTCGTTTCCGCTCGAGTAAACGCGGTGCGTAATTTTTTCAATCATAATTTCAACTCCCTGTCTGGTAAATGCTTTTAATAATACTCTGCATATCGCCGCGCTCTATTTGTTCGTATGCGAGGGCGTCTTCCACTTTATATTCGCCGATTCGCGTGCGCCGCAGAGCGCTCATGTGGCAGGGAACGCCTATCGCCGCGCCGATGTCGTGGCAAAGCGACCTTATATAGGTGCCTTTTGAGCATTTAACCGAGTATTTGAATTTGAATCCCTGAAGGGTTTCGTCATATAAAGGTTTATCTGAGCAGGCGTCGATCGAGTAGATGACGCATTTTCTTTTTTCGCGTTCGATAGTGATTTTTTGCCGCGCTAATTTATAAAGCGGCCTCCCGTTTTTTTTGATGGCCGAAAACATCGGCGGTTCCTGCATTATTTCGCCTTTGAATGAATCGAGGGCGTCTAATAATTTTTTGAAATTATCCGGATTTTCGTAATACGCGGCATCGAGCGCTATTTTATCGGCAGTCTCGCCGCTTGAGTCGTATGAATCGGTGGAATAGCCTATAAAAAGCTCGGCTTCGTATGTTTTATCGAGGTTTAAAAAGCCGTCCGACTTTTTAGTGCCGCCGTTTATTAAAGTTATGACGAGCCCCGAAGCGATAGGGTCTAAAGTGCCGGCATGGCCTATTTTTTTGAGCTCCTCAGAGCGCCCGCTTTTTTTAAAAGCGGCTTTGACCCTTCTGATTATATCAAAAGAAGTTACGCCCGTGATTTTATCGACGGGTAAAATGCCGTCTGGTATAGTGTTTGTAGAAGATAACATATTCGGCATGTTTAATAATAATATTACTGATATTTGATGTTTATTGCTTGTTAATTATGTTTGATTTGTATTTATGTTTATATTCGTAATTCGTAATCGTAATCGTAATCGTATTTGTATTTATGTTTATATTTATATTCAGTTCGAGTTTATATTTAACAGCCGCGGATATAATCGCGGAATTCGAAAATCACCTTTTTGACCGCTTCTTCGAGCGGGGCTTCAAGCACCATTCCGGACGCTTTTTTGTGGCCGCCGCCCTGGTATTTAAGGGCGAATTTCTGTACGTCGACGCTGTTGCGCGCCCGAAGGCTCAATTTGATCTTTCCGTCTTTTAAATCGCGGAATAATATGGCGACTTCGATGGTTTCGATCGAAGTTATATTGTTTATAACGTTTTCCAGATCGTCGGAATTCGCGCCGCATTCGTCGATAACTTCTTTAGTGGCTACTATCCAGCCGATCTTTCCGCTCGGGTCGAATTGAAGGGTGGAAAGAACTTTTCCCATTAAAACGATCTTTGCGGCGCGGTTTGAAAAGTATATTTTTTGCGATATTTTTTCGGGCGACGCCCCGGCTTCTATTAATTCGGAAATGGTTTTCATCGCCGAGGCGGTCGTATTTTGAAACTGGAAACCTCCCGTGTCGGTCATAATGCCGGCATAGAGCGTTTCAGCGATTTCAGGCGTGATTTTTATACCCATATCGACTAACAGATTGTATATGATCTCGGCCGTCGATGAGTAGGATGAATCGACGAAACTGATATCGCCGCAGTTTTCGGTTTTTACGTGATGGTCGATATTCAGCACTAATTTTGTGTATTTTCTGATATCGACGGTTTCGCCGACGCGTTTAAGGCTGCCGACGTCTAAAACTATCGCGCAGTCGAAATTAGGCCGGTCTTCGTCGAGCTTGTTAAAATCGATTATGCGTTCGGTGTAAGGCAGAAATTTATATATATGCGGCACTGGCGATACGAGCGCCACGGTGACGGATTTTCCGAGACCGGCAAGACCCATGCCCAGAGCGGTTATTGAAGATATATTATCGCCGTCGGGATTTATATGCGAAGTTATTAATATATGATTCAGTGTTTTAAGTTTTTCGGCTATTTTAGAGTAATTTTCATCAATAATTCGTGCCATATTGATTATTTATCGCTCTCTTTCTTTTCTTCAGATGGTATTTCTTCTTCATTACGCGCGGTTCCGTCTTTTTTTTCGTCGTCGATCTTTTTTAATATGCTGTATATGCGTTCGGCGTTATCGAAAGTATCGTCGAGGAAAAACTTTAAAGTCGGAATATAGCGCATGGTAAGCCTTGTTTTAAGCTTGACGCGTATGAAATTGGCCGCGTCGTTTAATGCGATCCCGGTTTTTTCCTCTTTTTTTTTGTCGCCGACGACGCTGTAGTATATTCTTGCGCTCTGCAAGTCTTTAGAGACTTTAGCGTCGGTGATCGTGACGAATTCGGAGATCCGCGGGTCTTTAACTTCGTTTTTAATTATATTTGACAGCTCGCGTATAAGCAATACGCTGACCCGTTCAACTCTATGTTCCATAATAAATGCCTGCCTGTTATTATTTA
Organism: uncultured bacterium; assembly: GCA_964436235.1. Taxonomy (GTDB): domain Bacteria; phylum Muiribacteriota; class UBA9980; order UBA9980; family UBA9980; genus UBA9980. The sequence goes on along the minus strand of CAYTCW010000092.1, from coordinate 11,011 downwards.
TTCAGTATTACGCCAGCCGGTATGCCGGTAAATAGTTCCGCTTAACGCCTGTTGTCTTTAGTTTGAGAGTGGCTTGCAGTTTCAGCGGTTTTAACTTCCTGCATTTCGAAGGCTTCGAGTATGTCGCCTTCTTTTATATCGTTGAATTTATCGACGCCGATGCCGCATTCGAGGCCGCTGGTAACTTCTTTGGCGTCGTCTTTAAAGCGTTTGAGCGATTTAAGTTTGCCTTCGTATATTTCTATTCCGTCACGCACTACGCGGATAGTGGCGTCTCTGGTTATTTTGCCGTCTTTGACCTGGCATCCGCCGATAGTGCCTATATGCGATATTTTAAATACCTGGCGTATTTCGGCGCGGCCTAATATGACTTCTTTATATGTCGGATCGTACATGCCGACCATAGCTTTCTGGATCTGGTCTATGGCGTCGTAAATTATGCGGTAAACCTTTACGTCAACTTTTTCGGTTTCGCTTATTTTTTCGGCGGCGGCAGAAGGCCTTACGCGGAAACCTATTATCAGCGCGTTCGAAGCCGCGGCCAGAAGTATGTCGTTTTCGGTTATAGCTCCGACGTTTCCGTGTATGACGTTTACTCTGACTTTTTCGTTGGATAGTTTTTTCAGCGAATCGGAAAGAGCTACCAGCGATCCGGCCACATCGGCTTTTACGATGATATTTAAGTCTTTTACCTTGCCGTTCTGTATTTCAGAGAAAAGTTCGGAAAGCGATATATGTTTTTTGAGCTTCATGCGTTCTTCGCGCATAGCTATCTGGCGGTGAGCGGCTATTTCGCGAGCCACTTTTTCGGAAGTGACTACTTTAAGCCTGTCGCCGGCCTGCGGAACTTCGTCGAGACCGGTTATTTCTACCGGCGTCGAAGGGCCCGCGCTGTTAATTTTAGCGCCGCGGTTATTGTTCATGCCCCTGATTTTGCCGCAGGTGCAGCCGACTATTACCGCGTCGCCCACGTTAAGCGTGCCTTTTTGAACTAAAATGGTGGCTATCGGCCCGAAACCCTTGTCGAGTCTTGATTCGATAACCGCGCCCACGCCTTTTCTTGTAGGATCGGCTTTAAGCGAGCGCATTTCCGAAACTAATAAAATCATTTCGAGAAGCCCGTCGATGTTGATACGCTGTTTAGCGGACACTTCGACGCATACCGTGTCGCCGCCCCAGTCTTCGGGGACGAGGCCGTGCTCGGCGAGCTGTTTTTTAACGTTGTCGATATTAGCGCCCGGTTTATCGATCTTATTGATGGCGACTATTATCGGTATTTCCGCCGCTATGGCGTGATCTATAGCTTCGATCGTCTGAGGCTGAACGCCGTCGTCGGCCGATACTACGAGTATGGCGATATCGGTAACTTTTGAGCCGTGAGCACGCATCTGGGTGAAAGCTTCGTGGCCGGGAGTGTCTAAGAAAGTGATTTTTTGTATCGTGCCCGGAAGATCGACCTGATATGCGCCTATGTGCTGAGTTATGCCGCCGTCTTCGCTGTCTGCCACGTTGGTTTTTCTTATGGCGTCGAGCAGGGAGGTTTTTCCGTGATCGACGTGGCCCATGATAGTAACGATAGGCGGACGGGCGACCATTTTTGAATGATCGTCGGCTTCTTCGGCCATCTGGCTTTCGGCTTCAGCGGTAAGAACTTTTACCGTGTATTTATATTCTTCGGCTATTTTGATGACTATTTCGAGCGGCAAGCGCTGATTAACGTTCATTATACCGAAATTCATGAGTTTTTTGATAACGTCGATTCGCTGGATTTTAAAAAGATCGCAGACCTCTTTAACCGAGAGCGGACCTTCGACCGTAACCGATTTTACCTCTTCAACGGGAGGCGCCGGCGGCTGAACCGTTTTGGGCTGTTCTTTCGCTTGATGCTGGGGTTGAACCGGTTGAACGGGTTGAACCGGCTGCTGAGCCTCGGGAATCTTGTTAACCGGCTGCACCGGAGGAGCCACATGAGGCTTTTGCGTCTGCTGAACGGGTTGCTGAGAAACCGGCGGCTGCGGTTTTGGCGGCTGGACAGTTTGCTGCTGAACGGGTTGCTGCGGTTTAACCTGCGGCTGTGCCTGCTGTTGAGGTTTTTCGTCTTTAATCTGCGGTTTTACCGCCGGAGTTTGCTGCTGCGGCTGATGATGCCCGGTCTTTTTCACTTCGGCAGCGGGGGCGTGTTCAGGCGTTTTTACCGGTTTGACTTCGGTTTTAACTTCAGTCTTGACTTCCGCCGGTTTAACCGCTTCTTTTTTAACTTCCGTTTTTACTTCAGCCGGCTTAGTTTCGGCCGCACCGCCCTGTTCTTTCTTTAAATAATTTTCAAAAGCTTCGACCATAGCTGCATCCATAGCTTTAAAGTGCGATTTCACTTCGAAGCCGAGGCTGTTTAATACGTCGATCACTTTTTTACTGGCTATATTTTTTTCAGTGGAATATTCATGAATTCTTTTGTTACTCAAATAAGGTCACCTCCTTGAGGTTAATTACTGCGCGTTATTGTTATTGTTTATAATTTCGTTGTTATCGTCGTTAATATTATCTTCGCCGCCGGTATTTTCATTTATATCTTCATTGATTTCAGGCGCATCGGTTTCCGCATCCGCTATCGCAGCCGCGGGGGCTGGTGACGCGGGGCCGTCCATTAACTTATTCAAATGCTCTTTATATTGAGATTCGCTCTTTATATCGATCTTATATTTAGTGAGCTGCGCTGCAAGACGAACGTTCTGCCCGTCTTTTCCTATCGCCAGCGAAAGCTGCGTGTCGGGAACGACAACTAAAAATCCTTTGCCGCCCTCTATCGGGTTGACCGATATTACCTTAGCCGGCGACAGCGCGTTCGAACAGTACACCGAAGCGTCTTCGTCCCAGCGGATTATATCGATCTTTTCGCCCATAAGCTCCGACACTATTTCTTTTATGCGCGAGCCTTTCAATCCGACGCATGCGCCTATCGGGTCTATTTTTTTATCGTTGCACGCTACCGATATTTTAGAGCGCGAACCAGCTTCGCGGACCGATGTTTTAATTTTAACTATGCCCTCGTTGATCTCGGGTATGTAATATTTAAAAAGCCCTTCCAGAAAGTCGTTTGAAGTTCTCGTGACTATGATCTCGAGGCCTTTGGCGTCTTTGCGGACGTCGGCTATGCATACTTTAACCGGGTTTCCGACCTTGAAAGTTTCGCGGCCGATCTGTTCTTTTTCGGGAAGCGTGGCTTCGAGTTTGCCGAGCGATACAAGCACTTTTTTCTTTTCTATTTTCTGTACGGTGCCGGTTACGAGAATGCCTTTTTTCTTCATATAGTCGTCGAACTGTATTTCGCGTTCGGCTTCTTTGAATTTTTGCATTACAACCTGTTTGACCGTCTGGGCCGCTATTCTGCCGATGTCTTCAGGCGGAATTTCGACTTCGAGCGTTTCGTTGATCTCGGCGTCGGTTTTAATTTTTTTAGCTTCGCTTATGGTGATTCCGTTGCGCTGCAAAATTCCATCTTCGGTCACCGTTCTGCACCAGAATACCTTGATGTCTTTTTTTTCTTCGTCGATAATGACTTTAAGATCTTTTGAAGAGCCTAATTTTTTGCGATAAGCCGTGATCAGAGCCTGCTCGATAGCCGAGTAAATAATATCTTTAGCGATACCCTTTTCATCGATTATCTGCCTGATCGCCACGAAAAATTCGTTGGGTTTCATCGGGGCCTCCTTGTTTTTATATAATATAAGTTAAAAGTTTATTTTAATAGAAGTTTTAGCTATATATGACAGCGGAATCGTTATGCATGAAGGCACCTCTACCGCGGGGGCGTTTTTCTTTTTCTTTTTAAGATATTCGGCGATCTTTTTATCGCCCGCCCAGGTTAATTCGAGGTTTATAGCTTCCGCTCCGTTCTGTCCGTAAATAATTTCTTTAAGTATGCCGCTGAATTTAAAAAAATCGTTTAATTTTTTATTGAGCTTGACTTCCAGTTCTATTCCGATATTGGCCTCGTAGTCTTCCGTCGTCTCAAAAGCCCTGCTGAGGCCGAAAGATGCGACTTCGATAGTGTAATCTAATTCGTCGTCGTTGAAACGCCTGCTTATTTCTTCTTCGATGATCTTGGTGACCCTGACGCAATCTCCGTGCGTTATGCCGTCTTTGGCGTCAGTTTTTTTGATGCGGTCGATGACGAATTTTAAAACGAAAGTGCGCCCGTGATTTATGGAGGCATGGTTGAATTCAACGAGCCTGATACCGGTTTCTCTGATGGCCGGCTGGATATCTTCGAATATTTCTTTGATGTTGTCTTTTAACACTTTAAATACCTTTCATAAGCCCTGTATAAAAGAAAAAGTGGACTGCATTCGCCCACTAACTAAAATAAATATTTCATTTGGCTGATTTTGAGGTATTATAACATAAAGAAAAAAATAAATCAAGTGCCGTTAAATATATTTTTTATCTGATGAGAGACGAAGCCTCTATATCAAAATAATCGCAGAGTTCCTGAAAGTCGTCTTCGCTGATATCGCCGCTGAGAACGCTCTCACCGCTGGATCTATCGCGGAAAAAACTGTCGTCTTTGAGCGAATCATCTAAAAATTCGCGGATTTCTTTTAAGGAAATTTTAGATATGAGGTCGTCAAAAATATTTTTTTTGCTTAAATAAATTTTCATGTGAATCAGTTCGGTTTGTTCCGTCCATTTAATGGTGACTTTAATCATTAAATTAAAAACTCCTCGTTAATAAGCGTTCAATCGATTATAACATAAATTCGATAAATTTAAAAGAAATTTTTCCGGCTTTAATCAAATAGCTTGAAAATTTAATTAAAATTTAGTAGAATTTTAAACCGGCGCACACCTTTTTAACGGAGGAAATTTTAATATGGATAAAAATCTTAAAATAGCCATAGGTTCAGATCACGGCGGAGCCAGACTTAAAAATGAAATTTTCGAATTTATAAATAAAGAACTTAAACGGCACACCGTAGAGGATTTTGGCGGCGCCGAGGGCGTTTCGAGCGACTATCCGGATATGGCCTCCGCCGTTTGCGGGAAAGTAGCTTCAGGCGATTACGATATGGGCATATTAGTATGCGGCACCGGCCAGGGAATGGCCATTTACGCTAATAAAGTAAAGGGTATAAGGGCCGTCTGCGTGACCGATCCGACCGTCGCCCGTTTTACAAGAGAGCATAACGACGCTAATGTTTTATGCCTCGGCGGGCGAATCAGCGGATTCGAAATCGCGGCGGATATAGTTAAAACTTTCATTAACACTGATTTTGCCGGCGGGCGGCATCAAAGAAGGGTGGATAAGATAAATGAACGCGAAAACGGTTAAGGCGGTTAAACAGGCCGGAGCTAAAAATGAGGTATGCGTCAGAAAAAATATATCTAAAGGCGAACTTACCATAGTTGAACATCCTCTTATAAAGCATAAAATCGCGCTGCTTCGTAATAAGGACACCCGCGTGAATGTTTTTCGCGACTTAGTCGAAGAAGTATCCACACTGATAGGATTCGAGGCCACTTCCGATTTTCTGCTCTACGAAGTGGAAGTCGAAACGCCCGTCGCTAAAACCTTCGGCTTTAAAATAGAAGGTAAAAAAGTGGCCATAGTTCCAATACTGCGCGCCGGCGTTTCAATGGTAAACGGCCTTTTAAGACTTATGCCGCTGGCTAAGATAGGACATATCGGAATTTATAGAAATCCCGATACCTTCGAGCCGGTTGAATATTTTTGCAAACTGCCCGCCTCTATAGCGAAGCGCTCCGTTCTTCTGTGCGACCCGATGCTTGCTACCGGCGGCTCGGCCGTTGCCGCCATCGATATGATTAAAAAACGCGGCGCCAAAGATATCAAGTTCCTATGTATAATAGCCGCTCCTGAAGGCGTTAAAATGCTCCACGAACACCATCCGGAAGTTAAAATTTACACCGCTACGCTCGATGAACGCCTTAACGATCACGCATATATAGTGCCCGGCCTCGGCGACGCCGGCGATAGAATTTATGGAACGCTTTAATTGCTTTAAACGCTTTGATAGCTTTAACAGTTTTGATCATTTAACGGTTTAAATTGTTTTGTTGTTTTATTTTAATTCAATTTATTTTATTAAATTGTTCACTACTCAATAAAAATAAAAATGGAGGTCATGATGGAGAGAACTTTTGTAATGGTTAAGCCGGACGGCGTTGATAAAGGATTGATCGGCGAAGTTATTTCACGGATCGAAAATAAAAATCTGAAAATAACGGCCATGAAGATGATGAAGATATCTGAAGAAATAGCGGGCGAGCATTATAAAGAACATGTAGGCAAGCCTTTTTTTCCCGCGCTGATGCGCTTTACCACTATGGGCCCGGTAGTTGCCATGGTAGTAGAAGGCCCTAATGTGATAGAGGTAATGAGAAAGCTCGCCGGAGCGACTAATCCTATGGAAGCAACCCCGGGAACTATCAGAAAAGAATTCGCGATGTATGTCACCTATAACATTTTGCATTGCTCCGATTGTATTGATTCGGCCAACCGCGAAATATCGATATTTTTTAAAGATAACGAAATAGTTTCCTATTCAAAATCTCTTGAAAAATGGAATGAATTGTTGAAGTAATCAGTTTGCCGAAATAATAAGTTTATTGAAGTGATCAAATTGTCAAAGCAGTCAGATCGCTTCAACCTTGATATCTTATGACGCACTTCGTATAGTAAAGGAGTAATGTATTGAACACCAACACCAACACTAAAAATAAATTTAACCGTAAATTATTTCTAATAACTCTTTCAGTATTACTGGTTTTCGCTTTTTATTTTCAGGCGTACGCTCAAACTAAAAAAGATCCGGTTTCAGGTGATATTGCCGATACCGCCATTAAAATGCTCGAAAAGATAGAAAATCAGGTCAATAGCCGGTCCATCGACCATAAAACTAAAAAAGAATTTATCGATATGCTCGAACTCGAAATCGAACGCACGGGTTTTTTTATAGAAGAACTCAAAGAAAGGTTAAAATACTTCGATCAGTATTTTGATATGCTCGAATCCGTTAAATTAAAAACTGCCGGTTTAAAAGATAAACTCGAAGGTAAATTCAAGGCCCCGGCCGGCGCTTCGGGAAGAATCAGCCAGAGTGCCGCTAAACAGGTTACCGCCGATCAAATATATGATCTTGAAACTTATGTAAATTACAGCGAATCTAAAAAAATGCTCGAAGATATCGAAAAAGACGTCGATCAGAATAAATTCAATCAATCCGATAAAAGGACTTTAGTTAAAAATCTCGGCGATCAGCTCATTCAGCTCGATTTAATGCTGGATGAAACAAGGAGCAATAAAAGAAAAATCGAAAAAAATATTATAAAAATGCTCGAGGTGAAACTCAGATCTAAAAACTTGCTCGATAAGTTTTATAAAAAATTAAAATAAAAAAAAAATAAAAAATGGAACTTTTTTTCCGCGCTTGTGGTATAATTATAATAACATACTAATTATACCACAAGCGGTTTTATTTTTATAAAGTCGCAAAAATCTTTGATTTATAGGGTTTTCGGGTTATGCAGTAATAACTTGCAAGAATTTTAAACGAATCTTAAGTGAACTTATAAATTATTTAATTAAACATTAGAAAGGGGAATTTTTTATGAAAACAAAGAAAAGCGTCGTATTATTTGTTTTAACAGCGTTTGTTTTCTCCATTTTTGCCAACTTTGCGCCCGTTATGGCGGCCGGCTCTTCATCTTCAAGCATAACTAACATTAACAAGAGCATCACCAGCACTTCTAATATCTCCGAAACCAACCAGAGCGTCAATGTCGGAGGCGCCGTCAGCGAGGCGGGTGCGGCTAAAGAGTCTAAGACGAAGCAAAATATAGTTAAACCCGAAATGAAAATAGTCGCGAGCACCGGCGAAGTTAAGCTCTGCCGCGCGCGTATCGGCCGCCTTGCCATCGCCGCTATGAATTACGCTAAAATGGCGAAGACCAATAAAAAATTATTTCCGCGCAGTGCTAAAGAACTCGTTAACGCCAATCATATATCAAAAGACGAAATATACTGCGTTCATAAAAGTAAAGGGTTGTTCGGCGAAAGTAAACATGAATATTTTTTCAGACTTCAGCAGCCTTACGAAAAATTCATAATTGTCGAATGCAGCGTTCATCCCGAAAACCGCATGGTAGTTCCTATGCCTAACGATTTAAATAAAGAAGAAGCAGCAGCAGAAGCTAAAGAAAAGAAAGAATGTATGATTAAAATGATAACGGCGGCTGGAGCAATTTCAAGAGCCGTTAGAGTGGCTGTTCACGATAAAAAAAGATTTATCGGCGATGTTGACGAATTAGTCGAAATGAACCATCTTTCTAAAAATGAAGTTCTTTGCCCTCACGAAATAAAAAAATTATTCGGAACTAAAAATGAAAAATTTAAACTTCAACTTGCAACTAATGAAAAAAGCTATACCTTCGAATGCCCCTACCACGGCAATCTCATAAATATCAAAGTTCCTAAATACGAAGATACCCTTAATATAAACGAAAAAGAAGAACTCGCTAAACAAAAAGAACGCGAAGAAAAACTTAAACAGGCCGTCAAAGACGGACTGCTTATAGCCGCCGCCGCTCCTTTAATTCCAGTAGCTTTAACCGTCGCAGGCGGAGTATGGGCTGCTAACGCGGCTTACGACGCCGGTCAGAAAGCGGGCGCATTCGTCGCTGAAAAAACTAAAGAAGCCGCTGAAGCTGCCGTTAAAGCCGGAGAATTCGTTGCTGAAAAAGGCAAAGAAGCCGGTGAAGCCGCTGTTAAAAAAGCCGGAGAAGCTGTAGATGCCGCTAAAAAAGTCGGCGAATTTGTTTACGATAAAGGTACGGCAGCCGGCGAGGCAGTCGTAAAAACCGCTCAGGAAACCGCGAAAGCTGCAGCCGAAACCGCTAAAAAAGCCGGCGACGCAGTGGTTCAAACCGGTAAAAACGCGGTCGAAGCCGCTAAAAATGCCGGCGAAGCCGTCGTTGACACCGGTAAAAAAGCCGTCGACGCGGTTGTAACCACCGGCAAGAAAGCCGTCGAAGAAGCTGGAAAAGCCATTACCAACGCGGGCGTCGCCGCGGCCGACTCGAGCATTAACTTCCTCGAAGGCGCGCAGTCGTTTATTAACGGCGGACTTAACAGCCTTAAAAACGGTCTCAGTAACTGGAGAAACGGACTTAAAAAGTAATACAATGCCCGGCGCGCCGATGGCTATTATTACATACATAAACCGCCGGCCGGCCGAACCTATATAATTTAACGAAATAAGCTTAATAAAAAGTATATAAACAATCAAAAAGGCCGTCATGTCTTAATATGGACGGCCTTTTTATTACGATGGAAGCGGCGCGCCGCTATTTTTTTAGCATGACGCTTGAATTATTAACGGATTAGTGTTACAATCGGTTATAAATAAAATTTAAACGAGATAACTTTAAAACAACTTTAAGATAATTTTAAAATAACTAAGATAGCTAAGATAGCTAATTCAGTAAAATAAATTAATCGAAAGCGATTTTATATGAGAAAAGAAAAAGACCTTCTCGGCATTATCGAAATAGACGATCAAGTCAATTATGGCGTCCATACCCAAAGGGCGTTCGATAATTTTAAAATCAATTATAAAAAAGTCAATACCGAAATTATACGCGCCTATGCGATAGTTAAAAAAGCATGCGCAGCGGCTAATTTTAAAACATCAAAGCTAAACGAGCCTAAATACGCGGCCATAACTTCTGCTTGCGACGATATAATCAGCGGCCGCTACGCCGACGATTTTGTGCTGCCCGCTATCCAGGGCGGCGCCGGTACCTCCATTAATATGAACTTAAACGAAGTCATAGCTAATCTCGCTTTAGCATATATGGGCTTCTCAAAAGGCGAATACGACAAACTACACCCGCTCGAAGATGTCAATATGTCGCAATCTACCAACGATACCTTTCCAACCGCTATTAAAATAGCCATAATAAAATTATTACGCGAACTTACCGACGCGGTTATGGACCTTCAAACCGCCCTGCAGCAAAAAGAAAGCGAGTTCGCCGATATATTCAAACTCGGCCGCACCCAGCTCAAAGACGCCGTTCCAATTACGCTCGGCCAGGAGTTCGGCGCATACGCCGAAGCTATATCGCGCGACCGCTGGCGCCTCTACAAATGCGAAGAACGCATACGCCAGATCAATATAGGCGGTACCGCCATCGGAACCGGAGTCGGCGCCTCCAATAAATACAGATTCACAGTTACCGAAGAGCTACGCTACCTGACCGGCTACGGCCTCGCGCGCGCCGAAAACCTTATCGACGCCACTCAAAACCTCGACGCCTATGTCGAAGTGGCCGCTATCATCAAAACACTCGCCGTTAACTTAAATAAAATATCCAGCGATCTTAGATTAATGGATTCCGGCCCTATAGGCGGGTTTTCCGAGATTTTCCTTCCGCCGCTCCAGGCCGGCTCGACTATCATGCCCGCTAAAGTCAACCCGGTCGGACCCGAATTCATTAAACAAATTTATTATAAAGTCATCGGTAACGATCTCGCCCTCACAGTAGCCGCCGCTGACGGTAATTTTGAACTCAATCCCATGCTTCCCCTCGTCGCCGACTGCATTACCGAAAATTTAGAACTCCTGCGAGATGGAGTGAAATTTTTCACCCATAAGGTCATTTCGGGAATTAAGGCAAATAAAGACCGCTGCCGCGAATATATCGAAAAATCATGGTCGCTCGCTTCCCTGTTCATCGAAAAATTAGGCTACGAAAAACTCACCGATATATTGAAAGAATCTTTTAAAACCGGCAAAAATTATAAAGATATCATCATCGAAAGCGGCCTGCTCGATAAAGAAACTATAGACGGCATTATCAAAAATAATACCGAAACCGCTTAGCTTAGCTTAGCTTGGATTAGATTGATTTAGTTTAGATTTAATATTTTAGTCAATTAGTTTATTTTTTAATCAGGGAGGGAGAAAGGGTTAGCAACCCTTTCTCCCTC
>CAYTCW010000091.1:0-18229 GCA_964436235.1 uncultured bacterium | reverse complement strand
ATGCGGCATACGAAGTATGCTGTATTTGCGCAGTTTTATATTCAGGGAGAGTAAAAGGGGGCACGGGGGGAACAAGAGAGGGCCATTGGTCCTTTCTTATCCCCCGTCGCGGTCTTATGGCGGAGCTGTAATGTAAATGCGGTTAAATTATTAATTTCGTTATTTTTTTCCGTTATTTTTCTTTAATTGTTTAAAGAATTTTGATATAATGGTTTTCGTGCTTATGTTGTATTATGTTAAATAGCTATTGAAACTATAGTCATTGAAACTATTGAAAAAGTTATTTTAGCGGAGGCTGCGATGAATTGTCCAAAATGTTTATGTGCTCTTATAGACACATATACGCCTAAGGGCGTTGTTGTGGATTACTGTCCGTCCTGTCAGGGGATATGGTTTGATAAGGGCGAGCTTAATCATTTTTCTAAATCGCCGATGGCTTTTTCAAAAATGCTTCAGGCGGGCCTTATAAATCCTCATGCCTCTTCGTGCGATTGTCCGCGATGCGGCATTGCTATGCAGGAAGGCGGTTTTATCAAAGAAGAGCTGCTTATAGACGGCTGCCCTTCCTGCGGCGGTTTATGGCTCGACGCGCAGGAGCTTACGGCTATGCAGCTTGCTGAGTCTGAAGCGCGCGGTCTTGATAGTTCAAAACTTTTTTCGAAGTCTTATAAAGCGGCGTCCGCTATGGAAGAACTTACCGGCGCTAAGATGCAGGGATCTTCGTCAGGCGCTTTTTCGAGGGCTAAAATGCCGCTTCCGGCGCTTCCGAATCTTGTAATACGCTCGATAGGAACTATGGTTGTTTTATACGCCATGCTCGGCGTAGTGATGATATTACTTGCGGAGACCAAAATTCTAACGACCGAAGCCGCCGTTATTTCAACGGTGGTTTTTATCTTTATAAATTTTTTATTAAGTCCTTATTTTCTGGATTTTTTTATGGGCTGGTTTCAGAGCCTCACTTTCGTCGAGCCTGAAGCTTTGCCGCACGGCCTTAAAAATTTCGTCTTCGAAGTATGTAAAAAAGAGAATATTCCATTTCCGCGTTTCGGAATAATAGACGACGGAACGCCTAACGCTTTTACTTACGGCCATTATCCGGGCAACGCCCGCGTTGTAATAACGCGCGGCCTGATCGAAAAATTGACGCCGGAAGAATTGAACGCCGTAGTGGCTCACGAAATCGGCCATGCAGTTCACTGGGATATTCTGGTTATGACTCTTGCTTCGGTGGTTCCCATCCTGCTTTATTATATATCTAAAACTCTTATGAAAGCGCGTTCGAGCGGCCGCGGCGATAAAAATCCTCTGCCTGCTATCGGGATCATAGCTTATCTGATGTATGTCATAGCTCAATACGCCGTGCTTTTTTTATCGCGCACCCGCGAATACTGGGCTGACCGTTATTCGGCGGAGGCTACCGGCGAGCCTAACGCTTTATCGAGCGCGCTGATCAAAGTGGCTTACGGTCTTGCCGCCGAATCCTCACGCGAGGCTGAATACGCCGCGCATGAAGGCGGAGCGCGTGCCGAGCCTCGTCATAAAGCATTAGGCGCTCTGGGCATATTCGATTCGACCAGCGCAAAGGCCTTAGTAGCCACCAGTATAAAAAAAGTCGACCGTAATTCGCTTTCGCCTGAAGACGAGCAGATATCAAAAGAGAATATAGCCGGCGCCATGCAGTGGGATTTATGGAATCCCTGGGCGCTTTATTACGAGCTTCACTCGACGCATCCGCTTCCTGCGCGCCGCATAGAAGCGCTTGCGGCGCACGCGCTAAATCTGGACCAGACGCCTTATATCGTTTTTAACCGCGAGCAGCCTGAAAGTTACTGGGACGATTTTTTCGTCGATTTCGCCGTTCAGTATCTTCCGCTGTTCGCGTTTTTAGCGGCAACCGTAATGGCCGGCGCGGGAAGCGCTAATTTCGGTTTAATCCCGCTTTTAACAGGCGCGGCTTATCTGTTTCAGGTTTTTTACAGCTATCCGAACTCCGATTATCCAGAGCACAGCGTGGCTTCGCTTTTGAAATATATTAAAGTGTCGGCGGTAAGGCCCGTGCCGGCTACTATCCGGGGCCGCATAATAGGCAAGGGCGTTCCGGGGCTTATTTATTCCGAAGATTTAGTAATGCAGGATAGTACCGGCTATATATTTTTAAATTACGAGCAGCCGCTCAATATTTTCAATTTTCTTTTCGGCCTTAAAAATACGGCTTATATAGGCACGGAAGTCGTTGTTACCGGCTGGTATCGAAGAGCGCCCGTTCCCGTATTTTGAAATTTATAAACTTCAGGCCTTCGACGGGGTTAATACAGCTTATATTTACTGGTATAAAATTTTATTCGCTTTATTTTTAATCGGTCTCGGAATATTTTTTATAGCGGGTTTTTAAGTTAAGGAGTTATTTATAATCATGTTAAATTTTGGTTTTAGCGATATAAGCGTAACTATAATCGTATTGATAGCGCTTTCGATTTTTTCGCTTTCGTTTTATTTAGAAAAATTATATACCGTGATAAGGCTCGCCCGTAAAAACGGCGACGATCTTAAAAAGATATCGGCAGGAGTTTTTGACGGCGGTTCCGCCGGAATTAATGGCAAAGAATCCGTCAGCGATCTTTTCAACGAATTAATATCCGAAAAAAATCTTTCGTTGACTAAGAACGCCCGCAGTTTAATATTCAATTACAACATCGAGGCGGATATAGCCGTTGAAAAAATAAAGGTTTCGATTTCAAAACTTGGCTCCATAGCAGTTTTAGCCCCGTATATAGGTTTATTCGGCACCGTTATGGGAATCATAGAGGCATTCGCCGTTATTGCTAAGACCGGTTCTTCTAATTTTGCGTATGTGTCTAAAGGCATATCTGAAGCGCTTATCGCGACGGCGGCAGGGTTATTTTTAGCTATAATGGCTTCTTTTTTTTATAACCATTTGACTTCGAAGTTAAAATTGATACAAACTTTTAAAGATTGTTTTATCGACCGTCTTGAAAATGAAGTTAAAGAAAGGTCGATAGATGAGTAAGCGTTCGAGACACGGCGATGAATTTATCGCCGATATTAATATAACTCCTTTTACCGACGTGGTTTTAGTGCTTTTAATAATATTTATGGTCGCCGCGCCTTATATACCTAAAAGCGCTATGACGCTTAATCTTCCTGAATCGGCGCAGTCATCCGAAATAAAGGACGGCGAAAAAAAAGTTTATGATATTATAGTTTTGAGTTCAGCTGAAGTAATATTAAATGAGAGCACCATTGAAATAGAGGCGCTCGAAAAAAATATAGAGTTGATAAATGCGTCGGGCACTTTTGAAGTATTCGCGGTTTCCGCGGAGGCGTCCGCGAGTTATCAGCAGGTTATAAAGGTTTTAGATATACTTAAAAAGCAGAATATAAAAGACGTTTATCTAAAGACGGAATCAGCCGTCCGGGGGGTTGAAGGCTTTTAGTAATGCGTCAAATATTTTTTGTTGCAAAAGCCTGATTTTATGATCATCGTTAAGAAAAAATATATATTTTTAATATATCTTTACTCACTGGCGGCTCATATCGCTTTAGTTTTCGCCGCGGTTTCGTTCGCCGCTGGAGTCAAAAAATCAATGAGTTCGGCTGAAACTGAAGATATATTGAAAGCGTCTCGCGCGCCGTTAGCTTTTAAAGTGTCGCTTATCGGGCGGCGCGGAAATTCTTACGACGAATCTAAAATAGACGCGGCGGTTAAATTCGATGAAATTAAAAAATTAATATCGAGTAATTTGCCGAAGCTAGCTGATAAATTTATCGAAGCGGCGCCGTTGCGTCAATCCGTAGATAATTCATCGGTCGCGTCGGTGGCCCCGCCGATAAAGCCGGCGCCCGCTGAAAAATTGGAAAAGAGCGTTGAAAAAAAAAATAATAATGCGTCCGTCGAAGAAGTAAAGAAAAAATCAGAACACGCCGCGCTCCGTAAAAAAATGCAAAATGCCTCTAAAAAAGCCGGGTTAAATAAAAATAAGGCCGTAATAAATACGCGGGAGAATTCGAAGCCGCAACCCGATTCATTTCAGCTTAAAAAATCTCAGTCTGCGGCCTCTAATGACGGCGGCGCTTTAAACTCAACCGGCAAGGCGGCGGGCGCGGAAGTTTTCGGAAATTTTTCAGGCAGCGAAAAAAGCGGTTCGCGGCTTGCCGGGTCTCCTGACGGGCAGGCCGATCCAGCGCTCGAAGTTAAGAGCATAGATATTTTTAAAGCTGTCGTCGGCGAAAAAATACGCTCTAACATAAAATATCCGTATAACTGCCGCCGGTTCGGCATCGAAGGAACGGTCAGGGTTAAATTTGAAATAGCATCTTCCGGAAGGCTTGCCTCGGTTAAAATAGCCGAATCTTCGAATAACGGCGATATAGATGAGTCGGCCATGGCGGCGGTAAAAAAGAGCGAGCCGTTTTTGCCGTATCCGGATTCGATATCTAAAAATTCCATTACTTTCGTTTTGCCTCTTAATTACAGGTTGAATGAGTAAATAAGTAAATAAGTAAATGAATAATAAGTAAATAAATTATTGATTAAGTGGTTAAGATAGACGGATGTAATTAATAAATTTAATAAGTTAAAAAAGTGTTTAAGGTGATTGTTTATGTATTTGAAAACTATATATTTAAAGTTCGTTAAATTTCTTCTGCCGGTATTGTTTTTTTATATTCCGTTCATGGCGGCTTCACCGGGCATTGCCTTCGGCGATCCGGGAGCGAAGCGCGTGGTCTTAAAGTTAAAGTGGAAGCATCAATTTCAATTTGCGGGTTATTACGCCGCCATTGAAAAGGGTCTATATAAAAAAGCGGGGCTGGATGTAATTCTTGTAGAACCCGGCGAGAACGACGATCCGGTAAACGACGTTATAGAGTCGAAGGCGCATTTCGGAATAGGCACCTCGACGCTCATGCTCGACCACGCTTCGGGCAAGCCGATAGTGGCTATAGCGCCTATTTTTCAACATTCAGCCACCGTTCTGATAGCGCTTAAAAAGTCGGCGGCTGTTCCGGCGGAGCTTAGCGGAAAGAAACTTATGATAGAGCCGCAATCCGCCGATATAATAACTTATCTCCAGAGTTTCGGCGTTTCAATGTCGAAATGTATTTTATATCCTCACGCATATTCTCCCGAGCCGCTTATTAAAGGCGATATTGACGCCATTACGGCTTATTTGACGGATGAACCTTTTTTGCTTCAGAACGCCGGAGTTGAATACCGGATCTTTTCACCCGTAGAAGCCGGAATTGATTTTTACGGCGACACGCTTTTTACCGGCAGAGACTTCGCTAAAAAAGAGCCGGATACGGTTGAAAAATTCAAGCGCGCCTCTATCGAAGGCTGGATATATGCGTTTAATAATGCCGATGAAATTATACAGCTTATTTTTAGTAAATACAGTACCCGTCATAGCATACCGCATTTGAAATTCGAAGCGGAGCAGATGAAAAAATACGTCATTCCCGAAGTTATACAGATCGGTTATTCGAAGCCCGAACGATGGAACCAGATCGCCGCCGTTTATAAAAAGCAGAACCTGCTTGACGAAAATTACGCGATGGAAGATTTTTTATATGAAGACGCCATCAAAGTTAAAGTCGTATATCATTTATGGCCTATCGCCATTATTTCGCTTATAGCGCTTTTAGTCGGCGCCGTGGCGTTTTTCTTTTATAAACTCAACTTGAAATTAAAGGCTGAAATCGCAAGCCGCCGGGCGAGCGAAGATAACTTGGCTAAAAGCGAAGAGCGCTATAGAATTCTTGTCGAAAATAATCCTATGCCTATTTCCATAACCGATCTGAAAAGCCGCGAATTAAAATTTATCAATCAGGTTTTTGAAAATAAATTCCGCGTTAAGAAGGAATTTATAACCGGCCGTCAGGGTGATATATTTTATAAGGAAGCCGAAGCCAGGGATGAAATTTTTAAATTAATTAATAATTACGGATATTTAAAAGATCATTTAGTCAGGTTCAGGGACGTCGAAGACAACTATTACTGGATAAATCTTTCAGCTAATATTATAGACTACGAAGGTTCTCCGTCCGTCGTTTTTATGTTAAGCGATATAAGCGATAAGATCGAAGGCGAGCAGGAATTTAAAAAATTAAATCATACCAAGGACCGGTTTTTAAAAATTACGGCCAATGATCTGCGCTCGAGTGTAGGCACTTTGCAGTCCATTCTCGATTACCTTATCAAGAACTTCAACCTGTTGAAGGAACCTGAAAAAACGGATTTTTTATACAGCCTTAAAAATTGCGCCGATTCGACTTACGCTTTACTCATTAATCTTATCGAATGGACGCTGAATGCCGCCGGCGATATAAAACCGGCAGCGGCCAGAATTTCGATATCGACCTGCGTGAAAGAGGTTTTTGAGCTTTTCAGCGAGCGGGCGGCTTTTAAAAATTTAAAGTTCGAAGCGTCGGTCAGCGAAGAAGCGGAGTTATATTGCGATGAAAATATGTTTAAAACTATTTTGCGCAACTTAGTTTCTAACGCGGTTAAGTTCAGCAGGCCCGGCGGTACTATTAAAGTTACGGCGGATGAAAATAAACAGCCGGGAAATATCGTATTGAGTATAAGCGATACCGGCGTCGGAATAGCCCGCGAGAGGCTCGATAAACTTTTTAATATAGATACGACTTTCTGCACCGAGGGTACGGAAGGCGAGCGCGGAAGCGGCATAGGCTTGGTTTTATGCCACGAATTAGCCGTTAAAAATAACGGCTCGCTCATTATCGAAAGCGATACCGGTAAAGGCACCCGCGTCAGTATAGCTATGCCGATTTATAAAAATTAACGGGATTTCAGTATGTCCCCGAAGTCGCATTCGTATATCTTTAGACTCGTTAAATTGCCGTTTTCGTCCAAGCGGGCGCAGATGCCTTCGTAATCGTCTTCGTATAACGATTCCGCCGAAGCCGGCTTTCCGTTTTTATAGTATTTAAGCAAATAACCGGTTATGAACCCTTTTTTATATGGTATTTCGCAAGCCGTTTTACCGTCGGGATAATATTGCCGGCAGATGCCGTAAAGTTCGCCGTGGTAAAAGTTTTTGATTTCTTTAAGAAAAGTGCCGGACGGCCCGCCCGGTTGATAAATTTTTTCGACGGCCGCTCCGCCGTTATATTCGATTTCTTTTATATATTGGATCACGTTATCTTTATATACTGCCGTTTTTATAAGTTTATCGGCATCGTAAAATTCGTGTTTTTTTATAAGCGACGAACCTTCGCGGGAGTAATTTATCTCTTCGGTTAATTCGCCGTTTTCATAAATTAATTCGCTTGTGATAAATGCGTGATCGCTTTCGCTGAAAAGTTGCGATTTTCCATGCAGCCTTCCGTTTTTATAATTATTTTTCGAATATAGAAATTTTTGTGATTTTGCGTTGCGGCGGTAGGTTTTAACGCATCCTTCGAGCTGGCCGTTAACATAAAAAACTTCGGTGGTTTCATGAATTTCCGGATTCGTTTCGTTAAATTTACCTTCTTTAGCGGAACCGTCGTCGTTATAACTGATAGAATGAATTCGCTTCCCGTTTTTAAATTTAATTTTTTTTATTAAATTTCCGCTGTCATTATATATTTTCCGCGTTTCGAATACGGTTTCTTCTTTTTTTTTCGAGGGCTGCGGACCGCGGCTCGATGCGTTGGCATTGTATAAAACCGCTTCGCGCGCGAGGTGATATATAAAAATAAAGCGCGCTGCGGCGCCGGAAGCGGCAAGCTCTTTTTCGCTTATATCTTCGATGATTCTGAGCCGGCCGAAGTTTGAATTTATAAAATAGAGCGCGGATAAAAAAACCGCGTATAAGTTCGAGCCGTTTCTTCCGGCGTTTTTGATCAGCGATAAAAATTCTGCGCCCTTGATACTTTTGACCGCGAGGGTATATTCGTTTTTTATTATATGTATCATGCCTTTTAGAAAAAATAAATCCATTGCCGTGCGGGGGTTTGCATTAATTTTTGATTCTATTTGCGAAAGCAGCTCATTTAAGTAATCAGGTGTGATTTTTTTATCGATTCCGGATGAGACGCTTTCAAAGGAATTTGCCGTGGATAGTTCGAAACTGGCCGCGTCTTTTAAAAGCTCTTCGAGGAGTTTTTTGATATCTGCCGGCGGAGCGCAAAGCGATTGAAGAAGTTCAGGCTTTTGAATGAAAGAGTCAAAAAAATAATCGGCTTTTTGTCCGTCGTTTAAAGCTAATGCACAGCGGGCCGCGTAGTAAAGGCTTTGCGATCTTTTATAGTCTTTATCGGCCGCCAGAATAAAATCGACGAGGGCGGATTCTTTTTTATCGATAATAAAATTAACCGAGGCACGGCCGAAATACGCTTCTGCGGCCGCGCCGTTAAGTTCTATCGCCAGGCTGAAAAGTTCCGCGGCGCAGGCATAGTTTTTCGCTTTACGCTCTTCGCAGGCTAATTCGATCTGAAATTGGCTTTCGTATAGCTTGTCCGCGGCGCTATCATCAACGGTAGTATTCATGATTTTATTATAATATTATTAGTGACGGCTGTCAATAGAATTGAATAAATGGTTATAAAAATTTATTTACAAGCCGGTTTTTTTATGATATAAATAAGTAAAATCAAGAAATTATAATGGCGGTGTTTAAATAATGAGTTTTAAAAGGTCATTCGGCGTTTTGATGCATCCGACTTCGCTTCCCGGTCCTTACGGCATCGGAGATCTTGGCGGCAATATATATAAATTCATAGATTTTTTACATAAAAGCGGCGCTAAATTGTGGCAGATAATGCCGCTTGGCCCTACCGGCTACGGCGATTCTCCCTACGCATGCTTTTCGGCTATAGCCGGAAACCCGCTTTTAATAAGCCCGGACGAACTTTTAAAAGACGGCCTTCTTTCGAAGGAAGATCTGAAAAATATCCCCCCATTTCCGGCTGAGCGCGTCGATTTCGGTCCGGTTATCAATTATAAATATTCTCTTTATAAAAAAGCGTACGCGAATTTTAAAAAGTTAAAGCCGGATGCCGAAATTATTTCGGATTATAACAAATTCATATCGTGTCCCGATTCAAAATTGTGGTTAGATAATTTTGCGCTCTTTATGGCGCTTAAAGAAAAACACGGCGGCGCGGTATGGTGCGATTGGCCGGAGGCGCTTGCAGTCAGGGAAAAATCCGCGCTGGAAAAGGCGAAAAAAGAACTCGAGGACGAATATGAGTTTCATAAATTTTTACAGTATCTGTTTATAAAACAATGGCTTAAAGTCAAAACTTATGCCAATAAGTTCGGCATATCGGTCGTCGGCGATATTCCCATATTCGTGGCTTACGACAGCGCCGACGCATGGAGCAATCCTGAAATTTTTCATCTGGATTCGAATGGAAAACCTACCGTAGTGGCCGGAGTGCCGCCCGATTATTTCAGCAAAGACGGACAGCTCTGGGGCAATCCTTTATATCGCTGGGACGAATTGGAACGCCGCGGTTTCGATTGGTGGGTTTTTCGCGTCAAAGAAGTTTTGCGCATGGTCGATATTATCAGAATCGATCACTTCAGAGGATTTGAAGGATGCTGGGAAGTGTCGGCCGGCTCTAAAACCGCGGTTAAAGGAAGATGGGTTAAAACTAAAGGCCGCGAAATGTTTGAAACGCTGAAACGCCTTATGGGCGAGCTTCCTATAATAGCCGAAGACCTCGGGGTAATTACCCCTGAAGTCGAAAAACTGCGCGACGATTTTAATTTTCCGGGAATGAAAATACTGCAGTTCGCTTTTTCGGCCGATACCAATAACGCCTATCTTCCGCATAACTTTACTCATAACTGCGTGGTTTATAGCGGAACTCACGATAATGAAACTACGCGCGGCTGGTTTGACGGGCTTGCGGCCGCCATAAAAAAAAGCGTTCTCGAATACGCCGATTGTAAAGCATCTGAAGTGCACAACGCTTTTATTAAACTTGCAGTTTCTTCTACGGCGGTTTTTGCCATAGTGCCGCTGCAGGATATTCTGGGCTTAGATAACCGCGCCCGTATGAATACGCCCGGCAAGGCTTGCGGAAACTGGGGTTACCGCTACGGCGCAAAAGATTTAAAGGCAGTCACGGCGGCCGGATTGAAAAAATTATGCCGGATATACGGCCGGCTTTAATTCGGGATTAAAACGGCGGCCGGCATAAATTAATGCCGGTCCGGATTATGCCGCCGTAAACAGAAGCCGAAAGCCGGCGCAAATTATATTGACATATAAGCCGGCATTTGTTAATATATACTAACCGAAATATAACTGCTAAAAGTAAGAAAGCATGCAAAGATATTGCGCGCTTATCGAGGGAATAAATAGAGGAGGACATTTTAATGCCATTAGTATCTTCAAGGGAAATTTTTAAAAAAGCCATGCAGGAAGGTTATGCAATCGGCGGTTTCAACGTTAATAACATGGAAATAATACAGGGTATAATCGACGGCGGCAAAGAATTAAAAGCGCCGTTGATACTTCAGTTTTCCGAAGGCGCCCGCAAGTACGCGCGCCACGAATTTTTGAGCCATCTTGTAAAAGCGGCTACCGAATTAGTAGATATCCCCATAGTATTACATTTAGATCACGGCGAAGATTTTGATATTTGCAAAAAGTGCATCGACGGAGGTTTTACGTCGGTAATGATCGACGGCTCGAAGCATTCTTTCGAAGATAATATAAAACTCACCAAACAGGTCGTCGATTACGCTCACGATAAAGGCGTGGTAGTAGAGGCTGAACTTGGTAAACTCGCCGGCGTCGAAGATAATATATCGGTATCGGCTAAAGACGCTATATTCACAAACCCTGACCAGGCAGCAGAATTCGTCGAAAGAAGCGGATGCGATTCGCTCGCGGTAGCCATAGGCACATCTCACGGCGCGTATAAGTTTAAAGGCGACGCTCAGCTCGATTTTGACAGATTGTTAGAAATACAGAAAAAAATACCCGGCGTTCCGCTCGTTTTACACGGCGCATCTTCGGTGCCTCAGGATTTAGTGGATATCTGCAATAAATACGGCGCCCAGATCAAAGATTCAAAGGGCGTTCCCGAAGATATGATAACCCGCGCGGCTTCTAAGTTTAACGTGTGTAAAGTTAATATAGACACCGATCTGCGTCTCGCTTTCACCGGAGCCATCCGTAAAGTGTTTGTTGAAAGCCCCGGCGAATTCGACCCCAGAAAGTATTTAGGACCGGCGCGCGAAGCTATAAAGCAGGTTATAATCCGTAAAATTAAAGTATTAGGCTGTGAAAATAAAGCCTAACTTCACAATCGGAAAGAAATATTGAAAAATAAAACATCTAAAAAATTCGTTATATTAATAATTTCAGCGGCTGCCTTGATTTTATTTACGGCCGCCGCGCCTTTTTTTCCGGCTCCGGCACACGCAGACAGCGAACTGGCCGACGCTTATTTTTACATTAACAGTAAGTGGGAAAACGAGCGCGTCGCGGCGCTTAAAGTATTTGTAGATAAAGACGCCGAAGCCGCCGTGCCGCGTATCGTAAAACTTCTCGGCGATACTTCTGATCTTGTTCGCAAACGGGCCGCTGAGGCCCTTTTGCGTCTGGGACATACCATGGATCGAATAAGCGTTCCGGCGCTTATCGAAAGAATAGTCATAGAACCGAAGCCTGATGTGTTAGAGACTATGATATTCGCTCTGGCCTCCTTTTCGGAGGAGGAAAATACCGTCATGGGCTTTCGCGAGGCTTTCAAAAAAACCGGACGCGAACAAAAATATAATATAATCGATGCGATGCATCCGCTTATTAAATCTCATAAAAGGGCTTTTACTAATTTTTTTGAAATACTCATGGTATCGGTGCTTTCAGAAGACGAGCTCCTGCGGCTTCATGCGGCGGTCGCTATGGGCGAGTTCGGCGATTCGGATTACATATTAAAACCACTGCTTAGATGCATTACCGATTCTAACGCCGACGTGCGCCTGACGGCCTGCCGTTACTTAGGAATCATCAAGCCTTATGAAGCGCTTAACCCTCTTATCGGCAGAGGGCTTACCGATATTTCGCCCGCCGTCAGAAAGGAAGCGGTTGAGGCGGTCGCAAAATATAAACGCGCCGATACTTTTGAATTTTTTAAAAAAATCGTAACCGGCGATATCGATGAACAACCCCGTGCTGCGGCTGCTCTCGGATTTATCGAATTAAAAGACCGCCGCGCAATCTTACCTTTGAAAGCCGCGCTTTTAGATTCGGCTAATATCGTGCGTTTAAATTGCGCCTATGCGCTTACTTTTTTTGATAATTACGACGGTGAAAGCGAATTAGTCTGGTTTTTATGGGAGCAGAACCTGCCGCAATTTAGAAGGCTCGCCGTAAAAGGCCTGGCTAATATTAGCAGCCGGACCGTAATCGACGATCTTCAGCGCGCCCTCAGAGACTGGGACGACGAAGTGCGCGACACCGCTTTTCATGCGCTCCGCCATAAATGGGGCTATCGCATCAGCCGCTGAGTTGCTTCCGCGGTCATAGGCTTTCATCGTTTCTATTAAGGTTACGGCTAAATGTATGAAGAGATAGTTTTTAAAAATAACTGCGTTCAGGTTTATAACGAAATTATCGGCGAAGGCGTTCCGGTTATTTGCATTCATGGTTTTCATCTCGATTGCCGCGTGATGAAAGGCTGTCTGGAACCTGTTTTTAACGATATCGAAGGATACCGGCGCATTTATTTCGATCTTGCCGGCATGGGCCGTACCGCCTCGCCGCCCGGCCTTTCTTCTTCGGATGATATCTTCGGGATCGTTTGCGAGTTTATAAATAAAATCCTGCCGGGCGAAGAAAATTTTATATTAATAGGCGAATCTTACGGCGGCTACCTCGCACGGGCCGTAATTAATAAAATGCCAAAACGCGTTCGGGGCGTATTTTTATTGGCTCCGGTGATACTGCCGTTGCCTTCGACCCGCTCGCTTCCCGAACATGTCGTATTCGAGAGAGAAACCGGTTTTATTGAAAAGTTAGATTTTTTTGACCGTACGGTGTTCGAATCTAATATAGTTATTCAAAATTACTGCGTGTGGCGCCTTTTCAAACAACAGGTTATCGAGGCTATGAACTTAGCTAATGTCGCAGTCCTGGACGCAATATGGAATAACTCATATCCCCTTTCATTCGACGTCGATTCTTTTCAAGAGCCTTTTACAGGAGCTTCTTTCGCGCTGTGCGGTAAAAACGATTCGATAGCTGGTTATAAAGACGCTCTGAAACTTTTTGATAATTTTTCGTCTTTAAGTTATGCGGCCTTAGACCGCTGCGGCCATTACCTTCAAATCGAAAGGCCCGAAATATTCGCAGCCTGCGTTATCGAATGGCTGAAAAGAATAAAATAAAATATTTATGATATATGGAGATGATTTAATTTGACTGCTCATGTAGATAAAAAAGTACAGGAAGAAGTAGTAATATTTTTTTCAGTTTTGAAATGGATAATTCTGGCGACCATTATAGGCGTTATCGTCGGAGCGGCTACTTCTTTATTTTTATATATTTTAAATTATTCGATCGCTTTCGCTTCTGAATATAAAGGTTATTATTTCATCCTGCCGATCGCTTTCTTGGTAAGCGTTTTACTCGTTAAATACTTAGCGCCCGAAGCGGCCGGACATGGCACCGAAAAAGTTATAGAAGCCGTTCACCGCCGCAGCGGTAAGATGAATCCGTTAGTCGTTCCGGTCAAACTGGCGGCTACTATAATCACTTTAGCCTCAGGCGGCTCCGCCGGAAAAGAAGGCCCGTGCGCGCAGATAGGCGCAGGCCTTTCATCGCTTTTTGCCGATATTTTTAAATTCGATAACACCGACCGTAAAAAATTAGTTATATGCGGTATAAGCGCCGGTTTTGGAGCGGTTTTCGGCACGCCCATCTCGGGGGCCATATTCGGCGTCGAAGTGCTTTTGATCGGAAGCATACTCTACGATGTCCTGCTGCCTTCGTTTATCGCCGGTATAACTTCTTTTCAGATCGCTTCTTATTTGGGCATCGAATATAGCTATCATAAAATATATTTTATTCCAATTAAATTCAGCGAACTGCTATACTTAAAAGTCATACTGGCAGGTATTTTCTTCGGCCTCTGCTCGCTTATTTTAATAGAGTCGCTTCATTTATCTGAAAAAATTTCGTCTAAAATTAAATTAGATAAATCTTATAAGGCGATAATCGGCGGTCTGGCGCTCATACTCATGGCTAAACTTTTTTCAACCGATTATCTCGGCCTCGGCCTTGAAACTCTTGAAAAGGTTATTGACGGCGGCTCGGTCGTATGGTACGCTTTTCTTTTAAAAATTTTATTCACTTCAATCACACTCGGTTTCGGCGGCAGCGGCGGTATCGTAACGCCTATTTTTTTTATAGGCGCGACGGCCGGGGCGGCTTACGCTCAATTTATGGGACTCGATCCGGCTATGTTCGCGGCTATCGGCTTTGTAAGCCTGCTTGCCGGATCGGCTAATACGCCTATTGCGGCAAGTATAATGGCGGTAGAAGTCTTCGGTGCTCGCGTTGCGCCTTACGCAGCGGTAGCCTGCGTCGTCAGTTTCGTTATAACCGGCCATCGAAGCGTATATCCATCGCAAATTCTCGCCTTTAAAAAATCAAACTCGCTCGATGTAAAACTCGGAGAAGAAATCGATGAATCAAACACGGATATCAATACCGAAAAATCAAGTATGATAAAATTAGCGTCTTCATACTATAATAATTTACTGAATAAAAATGAAAAAAATAATAAAAAAGATGAAGAAGAAATAAAAAAAGAAAATGAAAACAATAAATGATAAATAAGACCGCGACGGGGGGAAAGAAAGGACCAATGGCCCTCTCTTCCCCCCGTGCCCCCTTTACTCTCCCTTAATAAAAAGGCTATTATCATAGCCTTTTTATTTTGAGCGGCATTTGCTGCCAGCTTCGAAGTTTTTCTTTTAAAATTCCTTTCCTTTCCTTTCTTTTATTTTCTTTGCCTTTTACTTCTTATTTTATACTTGTTATTTCCTTTCTTTTATTTTCTTGTCTAAAACTTTTTCCCTGCCTTTTGTCAGTTTTGCCATCTCGCACGCGTTGCGTGCGCGATGGCATGCTATTTACGCACTGACGGAACTTAAGATTTCGGCTTGCGGTAATGCTCAAAAGCGTAACAGCTTTTATTATATGAAGGTATTATTAAACATATTTGTTTAAATTAAAATAAATTACTGAGATTATTTTTTTATACAATTCGTTTAATTTTTAGCAGTGAAATTATTAGTGCCGATTTACAATAATTTTTACCGTGAGCCATAAGGTGAAGTTGCCTTAGTGCCATTATTGCTACGCATTCGCGTACGAAGTACGCGGATGCAAACAAGCAAGCTGGCAGGAAAAGAAATAAGAAATAAGAAATAAGAAGTAAAAAGCAGGAAAGAAAACGAATTTAAAGCCGAGGCAGAAAAAGCTATCGGCAAACCAATGAAAAAGCGTCAGGCAATTTGCAGAATGGGTTGCTAACCTTTTCTCCCTCCCCTTCTTTTTAAAAACAATATTAAATTTACGGCATTAAAAAAGATTTTACGCTGGTGGCCTTCACGGACACTTTCACTTTAGCCGGCCGGCTTAAATTAAGTCGTTCATAAGATTTAGAAGTAATATAAGCATGAAATTTTATGTTATTGCCGATCGATACATTAAGCAGCATGCCGAATTCATAATGGGCCGCCGATTCGATAACGCCTTCGTAGTTATTTAAAACCGAGGTGTTTTCATTCGGGTAATGATTATTTTCATCTTTTATTAAGCCGATCGATATATCCTGTGGATTTATTATTATACATACGCGTTCGCCTATTGAATAAGATCCGGCCGCTTGTATTTTAAAAAAATCTTCAGAGTCTTCTCCGCATTGATTGTATGTTGCGGACTCTTTCAGGCCGGCATTCGGTGTGCATTCGATCTCGGCGACTTCATGTTCGCAATTAGTCACGGTTCCGTAAAATATCATTTCGCGCCCGAGGAGTTTAGCTTCGGTTTCTGATTGGGGATCGCTTAAGCATTGCTTTACTCCGGCATGCCGGATAAGCGTTCCGCCGTCGATTACGGCCATTTTATCGCAGAGCGCGAGTGCTTCGTTTTTATCATGGGTTACAAGCATCAGAGTGATGCCGGCCTCGCCGGTCATAAGTTTTAATTCGTGCATTATTTCGGCGCGGTTCATCGCGTCGAGCGAGTAAAAAGGCTCGTCGAGAAAAAGCAAGGCAGGTTTTAGAATAAGGACGCGAGCAAGGCAGACCCGGCGTGCCTGGCCGCCTGAAATTTCGCTCGAGTGGGCGCGGGCGATATCGTTTAAATTCATTTTTTCTATAATTTCATCGACGGATTTTTTTATATGCGCTTCGCCGCATTTTTTAATTTTAAGTCCTATGGCTATATTTTCATATACGCCGCAGTTGAAAAGCGGAGCGTCCTGAAACAAAACGGCCGTTTTTGAAAGCGCTTCACGGTTTGCGACTCTGTTTGAAGGCGCGAGCTGCTGCCCGAAAAGTTTTATATTTCCTTCAAAACCTTTTTGGAGGCCGGCGCAAATTTTAAGAAGCGTGGATTTGCCCGAGCCGCTTTTTCCGAATATGGCGAGGTTCGAACCTTTTTCTATATCTAAGTCAGCTATTTTAAGGTTGAAATCCCGTTTGGTTATATCGCCGCGATATTTAAAATATAAGTCTTTGATTTCGAGTATTTTCATGTTTATAATTAATTTTATTTAATTTTAATGATTTCAAAAATTTTTATTTTACAATTTTATAAACTAATAACAATTCCCCGGTTTAATTATTTTTATTTTTTTGGGGTGTCAGAAGGCTTATAGAGTAATTAACCAAAAATGTAAGCGTAAGAAGTATGATGGCGAAGCCTAAGGCAGTATCGTAATTGCCGATGCGGACTTCAGATACTATGGCGGTAGTCAGAACTCTGGTTTCGTTTAAAATATTGCCGCCGACCATTATAACGGCCCCGACCTCCGAGACGACGCTGCCGAAAGCGGCCATAGCGATGACTAAAAGCGATTTTTTAATTTCGCGCGCTATACAGCCGGATTTTTGAAAGAGGTTCGCGCCGAATGAATCTAACTGAAGTTTGAGCGATTCGGGAACTTCCGCGCAGGCGGCTATAGTAAGCCCGCAGGCTACCGGGATAGCTATTATGAGCTGGCTTATAAAGATGGCTGTTTTGGTATAAAGCAGGTTTAAATCGCCGAACAGGCCGCTGCGCCCGAAGAGTATCGCGACAACTAAGCCCACTACGACCGGCGGAAGCCCCATTCCGGCGTTGATTGACGCCGTTATAAATCGCTTGCCGTAAAAATCAGACAGCGAAATAAACAGGCCCGCCGGAACGCCTATTACGAAAGATGCGAGCGTCGAAAGCGCCGAAAGCGTTATTGTCACCTTAGTCACTTCGATTAAATAGGGATCGAGGTTAATTATTAAGCCGAAGCATTTTATAAAAGCTGAATATAATATATCCATGGCCGTTAAAACTAACATATAAAGAGAATAAAGTCAATAATATATTATTTATATATTATTTTTTATCAAGTTTTCCGGTCATTTATAAGACCGAAGAACCGCCGTAAGACCGCGCCGTGGGAGAAGAAAGGACAAATGGAGACGATCTCTTGTCCCCCGTTTCCCTCTTTACTCTCCCTTAATAAAAAGGCTATTATCATACCCTTTTTATTTTGAGCGTTTTTTCATGCCGGCTTCGATTTTTTTTTATATATTGCCCCCAAAATTTTCCCTTCCTTCTGTCAGTTTTGCCTTCACGCGCGCACCGCGCGCAAAGGCGTGCTATTTACGCACCATTAGAACTTAAGATTTCGGCTCGCGTTAATGTCCTAAAGCGTAACAACTTTTATTATACGAAAGTATTATTAAACATATTTGTTTAAATTAAAATAAATTACTGAGACTATTCTTTTATACAATTCGTTTAATTTTTAGCAGTGCGATTATTAGTGCCGATTTACAACAATTTTTACCGCGAGCCATAAGACACAGATACAATAGCGCCATTTTTGCACCGCAGCCGCGCGCACGTATGCGCGCGGCTGCAAACAGGCAAGCCGGCAGTAAAATAATTAAAAGGCAAGAAAGAAGGAAGTAGAAGTAGAAGTAGAAGTAGAAGTAGAAGTAGAAGTAGAAGTAGAAGTAGAA
>CAYTCW010000090.1:10168-18291 GCA_964436235.1 uncultured bacterium | reverse complement strand
AAATCGAATCAAATCTCGACAAAAATAAAGACCTCAAATATATAACCGTAATGGACGACACTTTTACGCTGAATCCGCAACGGGTAGCCGAGTTCTGCGATGAATTCAAGAAATTAAGAAAAGAAAGAAATATAGTATGGTATTGCGAGGCCCATGTACGCACGCTTGCAAAACATCCTGAAATGTTAAAAAACATGGCGGAAGCAGGCCTTTTAAGACTGCAGATAGGCGTAGAGTCCGGATGCCGGCAAATACTTGACATTTATGCAAAAAATACGACGCCTGAAGAAATCGAATTTGTCGTCCGTGAAGCCGTCAAATGCAAAATACCCCAGATCGCGACTAATCTTATAATAGGCGGGCCGCTCGAAAGTGAAAAAACAACGGAAGAAACAATAGCATTCGCTGAAAAATTATTAGATATAGCCCCCGGTGTCATAGATATAACCACGGGCTTTTTAAGGCCATATCCCGGAACCGCCATTTCAAAAAACCCCGAAGCGTTCGGTCTGAAATTATGCGAAGACAATGAAATTAAATCTTTTGACGACTATCCGCCGGTTTCCGTTGACGGCCTTTCCGCCGAAGATATTATCGCCAGCCGCGTTAAAACGGCCCGCAGCATATCAAAAACTATGCATCGGCTTCTAAAGGAAAATAAAATAACTTACGAAACGATACTTTCACAATATTCAGCGGCTCGCAAATACGGCGTAACGAGCATGTGGCTTCTCGACGTATTTAAAAGAAAAGCCTTTCTGGACGAATATTTCAGGCTGATATCCGAAGGCGCCGCGGCTAGAATTAACGACGTGGCCGAAGATGAACTTATGCAACGCCGGCCCCAGCGCACATTTGAAATATGGCGTATCGTCGATATGAGAAACGGTTATCCTCAAATAGACGGTTATGTTCTTTCACCGCTCGAATTCGAACTTTTACTTCATAGCAGCGGCAAATTAACTTTCAGCGAAGTAATCGACGGGCTCTACGAGATATTCGGCGATAAATTCGACGACAAAAATACACTTACGCAACAAGTTTCGATATTGCTTAAAAATTTCGATTC
Source organism: uncultured bacterium (assembly GCA_964436235.1). Lineage (GTDB taxonomy): Bacteria > Muiribacteriota > UBA9980 > UBA9980 > UBA9980 > UBA9980. The sequence continues at coordinate 17,222 of CAYTCW010000090.1, read as the reverse complement.
ACTTTACTGGACGGTTTTTTGTAAAATTTAAAACGATGATTAAAAAAATATAGAATAATGCTGAGCGATGTGGTATCATATAATTATAACGGGTTGCCATATAATGCGAAAATGAAAATTAAGTATAAAATATCCCACAATAAAGGAGGTGAATTTAAATGACGGCAAACAATGCAAAAGCTCTTCTGGCAAAACTTCAGGGTGACCACGCTTTAGCTAACGAATTAAAAAATTCGAAAGACGAAGCTGATTTTTTAGAAAAAGCAAAAAAACACGGTTATGAAGTTTCTATCGATGAGTTTAAAAAAGCCACTGAAGAGCTTAAGGAATCTCATTCCAAAAGCGGACAGCTTTCCGACAGCGAACTCGAGAAAGTTGCAGGCGGTCTCTCGTTTGTAGGCATAGATTACGCTTTCACGGCAGTCCAGACTACCAAAAAGTAGAAAGGTCGTAAAATGCCCGCTAAACTTGCCACGCTCCGGTATAACATCACTTGATAGTGAAGCCGGAGTGTGGTCTTTTTTACGGCGGAAAAATAAACTCAAAAATTTCCAAGCCATGGCTCGTTTCCAATATAAAACATGAAATCTGTCTTTCAAAATACTTTCAGTGTGCAAGAAAAATGCAAGCCAGCAAAAGCCAAATTATGTTGACAATTCCACTCTTGTTATGATATAATTAATATCAAGAACATTACATGTTTGCAGACAAACATAACCCATTATATTTTTTATTAGCAGCATAAAGATCGAGCCGCTATAATTATTTTTGTGTTATTTGAGCAAGTCAATTATTTAAGTTACACTGTGGATTAATTAAATCATCTCAAAAATATAGAAATCGAAATTAATATCGATTCTGTTCGTTAAGTTTTATATTCTTCTTTTAAAATTTTTTCGCGCAACGGTTTTCAGGCCTGGTTTTTCTGTGCTTGATTATTTTTGTATGCATTTTTTTCTGCTTATTTAACGGGAGTTGATATTATGAAAGTTATAGTCGGGTATGTTAAAGTCCTTAAAGGAAAATTTTTAGCCGAATCAAAAGATGGAAAAACCAGGGAACTGAAATTAAACGACCCGATCTATGAAAGCGACGCCGTTTACGGCGAAAGTTCAAAGGTCCCTTCTACGACGGAAGAATCCAGCATAAAAATATCGCTTAACAACGGCAAGGAAATGGACCTTTCACAAACCGGATACCTTCTCTTCGATACGAGCGTCATGGGCAAAGATTTCGATTTCGTCGAAACCGGGATGAAAGGCCTTGAAAAAGGCCGTAACGCCATGGCTGATGAAGCGGCTAAAAGAAGCGCAAGCGGAGAAAATCAAGACATCGATAAATTAAAAGGTTCCGATTCCGCCGAAATAACAAGAAATCCCGTCGTGGAAAGACCTGTTGATAATCCATTCCCGCGGGAACTTCCCGTAATATTCGACCCGCAGAGCCTGATCAACAAACCGCCCGTAGAACCATTACCTGCTATAAAAACCGATAATGTCCTGGTTTCCGTGGTTAATCCTCCAGGTGAAAAACCCTCGACGATAGTCAACGAGAACAACACACCCAATGTAAGGCCTGAACCTAAACCTGAGCCAAAGCCGGAATCAGAGCCTGAGCCTGAACCTAAACCAGAGCCAGAACCCAAACCTGAGCCCAAGCCGGAACCGGAGCCGAAACCTGAGCCCAAACCTGAGCCCAAGCCGGAACCGGAGCCGAAACCAGAGCCCAAGCCAGAGCCAGAACCCAAACCGGAGCCCGAGCCTGAACCTGAACCAAAACCGGAGCCGGAGCCGGAGCCGGAGCCGGAGCCGGAGCCGGAGCCTGAGCCGGAGCCTGAGCCTGAACCAGAGCCTGAGCCCATAACTAAAAATCGCCCGCCTGAAGTTTATAATGGAGAGATCCGCGTCCGCGAAAGCAGCGGGGAAACTCCTATGTCTATAAAATTACCCGTCGATCCGGATGAAGGCGACGAATTAAGCGTTACAATTACGGAACTTCCGCTTATAGGAAATATATTACTTCCCGACGGAAAAGTTCTTCAAAACGGCCAGAAAATATCGATAGGAGAACTTACAAGCCTCAAATACATCGCTCCCGAAGATTATATTAAAGGTGAAAACCCCGGCCGGCTCACATACACCGTTACCGATGGAAAAGAAACGGTTGATGCATGGCATAAAATATTTATTGATGAAGTGAACGATCCTCCTTCCCTGGACCTCGACGAAAACGACAGCGTGGAGACTGGAACCGGATACAAAACAACTTACACTCAGTATGGCAAACACGTCAATATTTCGGATTCAGACGTAAAAATAACAGACATCGACTCCGCGGAGCTCGCCGGCGCCAGAATAATCCTTACCAATGCAAAACCCGGAGACTTTTTGAACGTGTCGGACGTTGATAAAAGTAAATTTGACGTCTCCGTAGAAACTGTTGAAAATGGCTCGATAACGGTAACTCTGACCGGAAAACAATCTCTAAGTGACTACCAGGCCGCAATTAATGCAATAAAGTTCGCAAACAACTCCGGTTACATGTCGGCAGAAAGCCGCCTCATCAGAATAACCGTCAATGACGGCATATATGACAGCAATACCGCAGAAACGACGATCAAGGTCAATCCCGTATTTATTTTCAACCCGCCTAAGATAGATCTCGACGGAAACGACAGCGCCGAAATCGGAACCGGATACAAAACAACATTTAACGAAGACGGCCCCGGCGTAAAAATCGCGGACACCGATACCGTTATAACCGATCCTGACAGCGCTAATATGAAAGAGGCAATCATAACGCTTACAAACGCAAATTCCGGCGATGACCTTCTAACGGACCTCGTAGATGCCTCAAAATTCGATATAGTTAAAGATACTTCGAATGCGGGTAAAATAATCATAACGCTGAAAGCCAACCTGCCAAAGGCCGAATTCGAAAAAGCGATCTCGGACATAAAATTTATTAATACCAAAGATAATCCGGCTCCGCAGGACCGGGTGATCGAAGTAAAAATCATCGACACTTCTTCGATAATAAGCAATATTGCGGTTTCGAAAATAACTATCATACAGGATAACGATGCACCGACGGCCGCCGCCGACTCGGCTTCTATTACCGAAGACCCCGCATCCAATCCCATCACGGGATCGGTGCTGACTAACGATACCGATCCCGACGATCTTGACGTCCTCTCGGTGGCAAAAGTTAACGACGACGCCGTTAAAGTCGGACAGTCCGTAGCGGGCACTTACGGCTCTATCGTCATCAACGCCAACGGAACATATTCATATACCCTCAATAACGGGGTTAACGGAGTTTCAAGCATTGTTCAGAATCTCGCCGAAGGCCAGGCGGTAACCGACGTTTTCTCTTATCAAACCTCCGACGGCAACGGCGGAGTTTCGACTGCAAATATTACCATAAACATAACCGGAAAAAACGACGCGCCTTACATAATGAACCAGCCTACCATATCCTGCGTGAAAAACGCCCAGCACGCGGAAATTATTCTTAAAGCCGGCGACATCGACAGCGGCGTATCAAATTTTCTCATCACCACTCTGCCGGTCAACGGCAAACTTTATTACAAGGACGGAGGCGGCAATTTTATTGAAATAACGCAGGCGGCAATCGACGGCGGCCTCAGAATAGCCGCAAACGCCAGCAAAGAAGCTAAAGTTTATTTCACACCCGATTACCTCGATGCCGACACCGGTTCTTCCGCATTTGGCCGGAACTGGACCACTGCCGGAAATATAACCTTCAAATACAGGGCCGAAGACACTTTTACCGGCGTCGAGGCTACCCGGTTCTCAACCGAAGGAACCGCGACCGTCCAGATCGATAATTTACCATACGCCTACGACGCGGCCGTTCAGACGGTAGTCGAAAATAATCCGTCCAGCTCGAACAAAATCACAGGACTAAACCTCCTTACGACCGGCGGCGACTATACGGCCGGAAAAGATTACCAGGGCGACGGAACGGCGGTTGTTTCAAAGATCAAATACGTCAACGCTTCCGGCGACGTAGTCGAAGCCGTTATCAACGCCGGTAACAATAATTTCACCGTAAAATACGGAGCGCTCTCCGTTAATTCGGACGGAAGCTATACTTTCACGCCGGGCTCGAATCTCAACAATCCCGACGGCGGCGACCTGAACACATACTTTCAATATCAGATCAAGGACGCGGACGGCGACACAAGCAATTTCGCCACCCAGAATTTAATCATACAGGACGGGACCCAGCCATCCGCGGCCGTCATAACAGATTCACAAGTATCCGAAAAGAACCTCACCGGCGGTTCCACGCCCAACGCAGGACTTCTCGCGGTCACTAAATCACTCGGCATCACCAATGGAAGCGATACCGTTGACATAATTTTCAAAGAAGGCATAACCGCTCCGGAGAACCTTTCCAGCGGAGGACACGCCGTGTCATACGAAATATCCAACGCCGGACATACGCTTACGGCAAAAGCTAACGGCCAGAATATTTTCACGGTCGTTATAAACAATCCCGCCAACCCGTCCGGGAACGCATCTTATACCTTTACTCTTATAAAGTCGCTCGACCACAAGGCCGGCAGCGTCGATGCGAACGGCAAGATCGATCTCGGCTTTAACTTCACGGTCAAAGACGCCGACGATCCCGGTTACGGCCCCGACGGCGATTACAAAGATTCAACATTCAAGATTCTAATCGAAGATGACAGCCCGGCCAGCCAGGACGTATCAGTCAACGAAGACTCCGGCGCCGGCGTCACGTTCAACACCAACGCCGATGCAATTGGAAATCCTATAGAAGTTCTCACCGGGCCGTCCCATGGAACCTGCACTTACGAGCAATCCACGGGAAAGATAACTTACAAACCCGGCGCCAACTACAGCGGTTCGGACAAAATAATTTATACGGCAGGCACGGGCGGCGACACAGTATCGACAACCGTTAATATAACCGTCAATCCCGTAGATGACGCACCGCAGCTCGAAGGTAATAAAACCATAAGCCAGATGCCCGATACCACCCCGATAACCGAAGACAGCGTCAATATTCCGCTGAACTTAGTTATGCCTGTCATTACAGACAATACAGACAAGAACGGCGTTTACGATGCCGGGACCCCTTCGACGGCCGGCGACGCTCCCGAGCGCATCGGAACAATAACGCTCGGCGGCATACCGAACGGAGCCGTTATAACTAAGGCCGACGGCACAATACTTTTAAGCAGCGGAACCAGCCTGAAGGTCTATATAAACAACGGCGACGGCAGTCTTTCAAATATCCACTACACCGATATAAACAAAACCGGCGCTACCGGCCTTACCGCCGCTGAATTCGCCGGGCTGCGCATCACCCCTATTGCCAACAGCGGAACCGACATGACACTCACGCTCACTACGACTTCCTACGAAGTAAAGGATGACGGCACCGCGCGCGACCTTACCGGCGCAAGCTCGACGCAAAATATCAATATAACCGTCCAGGCGGTAACCGACGATCCTTCGATAATACAGGCCGCCGGCGGACTCGCCCAGGGAGACGAAGACAACTGGATCAAACTCAACGACGCTTTCACGGCCACTCTTGGCGATACCGACGGCTCTGAAAAATACAAATCCATAACCATAGGCGGTCTCGACGGAACAAGTCTGCCCGATAACCTGCAATACAAGGCTGGAACCGGCGGCGCAGTGAACACGGTCTCGGGAGGCGCGGGCTCATTCACCATTAATAACATAAACGCGACATCGCTTCCTGAAATTTACATCAAAATGCCGGCCAATAGCAGTTTAGATATTGCCGGTATCAAAGTAAGAATATCGGTTGACGACACGGAAGATAATTCCGCCTTTATCAACAGCATAAAAACCGCGGAAACTACTATTGGTATAAAATCACTGCCCTTAGCTAACGACTCCACGGTAACAGGCGCCGGCAACGGTTTAGAAGACGCAAAAATAGACGTAAACCTTTCATTCACGGAAAGCGATGCCAGCGAATCAATTACAATGGTTACCATTTCAGGCATTCCAACCGGCGCCATAATTTATAAAGCGGACGGCGTCACGGAAGTCGTCAACAATACAGGAGGCGGCAACGGCTCCATAGCTATAACGGTAGGTTCCGGGGACGGCGAAATGACGCTGGCCGCCTTGAGCGCGCTCAAGATACTCCCGCCTAAAGATTCAAACGTAGACTTCAATCTTAACGTCAAGCTCGATATAAAAGACATCGACGAAAACGATTCTTCCGAAGTCACAGGCATTTACAACAAAACAATCAAAGTAACGGTCGGCGGTATAGTGGACACCGACGTCAACAACAGACTCTACACAGAAATAAAAGGCGGCCAGACGACCGGCGGCGGGCTCGTGCAGTTCGGATACAATACCGGCGTTGACGACATTTTAGAAGACGGAATCGTCAACCTGGGCCTCGGCCATCACACGCTTGAAACTTCCGGAGATAATTCCGAAAAATTCAGCTTTATTATTTATAACCGCGAAGGCGCCAATGTAAACACCGGTGAAGGATTTTCGATAGTAGCCGACGGCGGCGGCCCGCTTGCAGGCGCGGTCAAAAAAGCCGACGGCTGGCACCTTACAGCCGAAGCGATGCCCGGCGCCCGTCTAAAACCGGCAAATTACTACTCCGGAGAATTTTTGCTGGCAATAAAGACCACGGCAGTCGAAAGTGGAGATGACCCTGTCCCCGACAGCAAAACGCAGATAGATAACTTTAACATTAAGATCAAGGCCGTCGCGAACGAACCGGACATAAAGGTAAGAGAAGTTTTTACCTCGGAAGATACGCCTGTCAGACTTGATATAAGGCCTGTCAGCCTGGATACCGACGGCAGCGAAGTGCCGGCTAAGCTCGTCATAGCCGATATACCGCCGGGCGCAGTGCTGAAATTCGATACCGGCGCCGTAGACGGAAACGGAAACAAGATATTCACGACCATATTCGCGAACGACGGCACGATAAAAGCTTCCTATACGCTCAACATAGGCGGCGAATCGACCGATCTCGGCAAACATTCTCT
>CAYTCW010000090.1:0-10068 GCA_964436235.1 uncultured bacterium | reverse complement strand
AGGGCGCGATAAAACTCGCGGACATCGACAAAATTTACATACAGGCCCCGCCTCATTCCAATGAGAATATAGTGCTGAAGCTGACTCCGACCGTAAAGGAATCGTCGAACGACGATCAGAACACAGGCGCCACTATCGATTTCACGATACGCGTTAAAGGCGTCGCCGACGCCGCCTTAGTTAATATCAAAGACCTTAAGAATCCTGATACGAGCGATTACGACGCAAACGCGGGCATTATAATCGTTGACAAAGACAACGTCACGCACGATATTAATAACGGAGCGGAACGTGAATTTTACTCCGACGACAAATCTATTACGGTTTACGGCCTGGAAAACAGCGTCAACGGAATACCGCTGGGCCTGTTCATACGCTCCGGCGAGAATAAAGGAATAACTACCTCCGATGATCCTGTCCTGAATAACGAGGTCCGCTCTGATTCGGACTTGTCAGAAAAGATGTCCTACATCGTCAATGACCTTCCCGCGAATCTGACCCTGGTCGACAAGAACGGAAATGCTGTCGGAAGTTTTCTTAAATCTTCCGGATCGGGAAACGACACTAAAATATCATGGACGCTTTCCCAGGCCGAAATAGACGCTGGAATATTCGTAAAAACGCCGCAGGATTACAGCGGAATAATATCCAATCTCAAAATAACAGCCATAACCATAGAAAACGACGGCCATAGCATCACCCGTGAAATACCTTTCTCGTTAAAGGTGAACCCGGTCGTAGCTACGACTAACCCGTTCAAAGATATTTCCGGCGTCGAAGACGCCAGTGGAACGGACGATTCGAGAATAATTATCCAATTCAACGACTTAAACGATTCTTCCGGCTCAGAACAGATAACATCGATCAAAATTCCATTCGCCCAGTTCGATCTCGACACAGGCAGCGGCCTGACGCTGTTCGTCAAAAACGGCGAAAACTGGGTAACGGCAGAAAGCGCCGTCGGAAGCGGCGTTACAAAAGACGGCACATATTATATTCTTGATAACTACACGGGCGCAGGCAGAATAGCCGTGGGCGTCGATCCCGGCGCGGCGCCGGGCGTGAGCCTTGTTCACAAACATAAACCGGCCGGCGAACTTAAAATTAACGACGTGGTAGTAACAGTGAGAGACGGGGGCGACGGAGCGGGGGTTACCGCCGCAACCAAAGATTTCACCGGCAACATAACCGTAACGCTCGAAGGTGTCGCCGATAAACCTGATATCACGTCGTTTTCGGCGACCGAAACGGCGCCTGGCGCCATCACTTTTAATATAGGCTCCGCCGTGACCTTCCCCGACACAGACGGCAGCGAGACGCATTATTATACCATAAAAGTCCCTCAGGCAGGCGGTTTCGGGTTCAACAAAGGATACAGCAACGGCGACGGAACATGGTTTTTCACCGGCGCTGACCTCACCGGCCTTCAACTTAAGGGCCCCGGCGGCTACGGCGCGGCGAGCCTCACTCTTACCGCTTATGCGGTCGAAGGCGACACCAAAACCGACTTGAAAACCATCGAAATTACCATACCCGAAGCCGGAGGCGGGGGAGGCGATCCGGAAGTAACCGCCCAGCTGCCGACGCTTGCAACAATGACCGCTCAAACGAACGAAGACACAGCTACCACGCTTGATAAACTTGTCAATTTCAACACGACCAAACTTAACGACAGTGACGGAGCTTCCGGCAGCGAGAGGCTCGACTTTATACTGAGCGGCCTGCCTGACGGGGTAAAAATCGAAGCAGCGGCCGGAATATCGATATATCATTACACGGTTGACGGCGTTAAAAAGATACGCGTAAACACCAATATAGGTGAAAATGCAACACCAGAGGATATTCAAACAGTTCTTTCCAAAGTGACCATAACTCCGCCAAAAGACTTCAGCGGTGAAATAACATTCAGGATAGACGCCGTCGCCACCGAGTTGAACTCGTCCATACGCGACTTCAGGACGGTGGGCTCCGTGAACAACGCGAAGATCGAGGTTATGCCGGTGGCCGACCCGTTCAATCTTACGGGCAATATGGGCTCTACGGCCGAAGACACGATGACTCCGGTCAAATTCAGTGTATTGCCTTCAGACACCGACGGCAGTGAAACCGTTGCTGATGGAATAACCATAGCCATAACCGGCGGAAAAGGCGAATTCGTCTATGTGGACGGCGGCGGAAACGTACTGGGAAGCTCTAATTCCACGCTCAGCGTTAAACTCATAGGCGGGGCCGCTTATTATAATGACGGAACGGCCGACAGAGCAGTGCTTTACAGACCGCCTCTCAACGAACACGGCAAATTCGATATAAGCGTGACCGCGCACACGGCAGATTCCGCCACAATAAACGGCGGAACGGTAACAGTGAACGGCGGCGACATAACAAAGATAATTTCCGTGACGGTGGACTCCGTACCCGACCTTCCCAATGCCGAAGGCACAAATGGATTGATTAAAATATACGCTGACGGCGGCTACAACTCGACTCCACCCGAAAACACGTATTCTGCGACCGAAGATACGGCCGTTCAGATTTTTCCAAAGATCGAATTCTTCGATAAAACCGACGGCTCCGAACTTCATACGGTATTAATACGCAACATGCCCGCCGGCGCCACCCTGGTAAATAATTCCGGCACGGCCGTCGGCAGCAAAGTCAGCGACACGGAATGGGAGCTCAAGCCTTCCGACCTGGCCAATGTTTGGTTCAAACCGGGCCTCAATCAGAGCGGCCTTTACACGCTCACACTGGTGGCAAGAGTGGTAGAAAAAGACAGGCTCGGCGGTTTCGATCCCGCAGTAAACGAAGCTGTTCAGGAATTCAAGATTAACGTCAGCGCCGTCGCCGACGGAGCCATAATAACCGCGCATGACGTCACCAACGCTAAAGAATCACAGTTAATAAAATTCGATCTGGAAGGTAAACTTATTGAACAGGGCGAACTTGAAACTTCGCCGGTCGTATTCCCGGGCGGAAATATCAGCGATGAAAAGTATAACCTCAGCCTGACCGGGGCAGGGGTCACTTCCAACGTAAAATTCTATACCAGTATAGGCGGCATACAAACGCTTCTGGCCGACGCTGACGCTAATATCACCAACGGCTACCAGATAGCGGGCATCACGCAGACACAGATGGACAATCTTTATTTGCACGTCGAAAATTCCGCGACGGGCTCGTTCACATTCAACGCGGCAGTCAATACCGTCGATGGCGGAAGCCCTGAATCGGCGCTCACGGCGAATGATACGATCAAGATCGATATTTCCGCCGATGTTTCAGCCAGAAGTATAAATGCCGGCAATATCGCAGACTACACAGTAAACGGCATTACCTACGGCGGAAGCGGCAACGACTCGATTTCCGGCGGCGCTGAAAATAACACTATAAAGGCTGCCGGAGGCGACGATACGGTGAACGCCGGCGCGGGTGACGATACTATCTATGGCGGCACAGGAAATGACGTTATAAGCGGCGAAGCGGGCAATGACATAATTTACGGCGAGGACGGAAACGACACTCTTTATGGCAATGACGGAAACGACGCTATATACGGCGGCGCGGGCAACGACACGATCGACGGCGGCGCGGGGGCGGACTCGATCGACGGCGGAGATGGTAACGACATAATATTTTATTCCCAGGCTGATGGGGATACTATCGACGGCGGCGCGGGCAACGATACGCTGATACTTTCGGCAGGCGGAAGCATAGATTTCAGCGCATTCACAAACGCCGGCAACACCGCCATTAAAAATATCGAGATCATAGACCTCAGCCAGAACGGCAACCATAGTTTAACCAACATTACAATCAATGATCTTATCAATATCACTGACGGCAACAACACGCTTATAATTCAGGGGGATGCCGGAGATACCGTTACGCTAAAGGACGGCGACGGCGGCAACTGGGTCAAAACTTCTTCAGGAGTCGTAGAAAATGGCGTCACATACGATATTTACGACCTCAGCGGCAACGCTAACGCCCTGACGCTTAAAATAGAGCAATCCATCAACGAAAATATAATAGTTTAGCAAAGCACGTTCATAAAGGGGATAAGTCATAATTTATATTGACTTATCCCTGTATTTTATGTTTAAATACTTCTAAATTAATCAGTTCGGAGGAATCACATGTCAGGGTTATCAAAGTATATCGCGCCGCTCGCAGCGGCTGTATTTGTTTTTTCATCACCGTTCTCAGCAAAGGCTATTACTCTCGAAGAAACGCTTCGCGAGATCGCCGTCACTCATCCGCGAATTTTAGAAAAGCAAAAAGATTATAACGCCGCCGTAAAGGAAATAAAGCAGGCTGAAACAACTTTCAATCCCACCGTCGATTTCGAGGCCGAAGCGGGCCGCGAAGATATAAGTAACTCCAGCACCCGTTTTCAGAAAAAAGACTCATGGATAAAAAGCACCCGTGTATCGGCCAGACAACTTATCTTCGATAACGGCAGAACTAAAAAAAGCGTCAGCGCCGCGCGCTGCCTGGCCATGTCCGCTTATCACGGATTTAAAGAGGCCGAAAACCAGATTTTATTCGAAGCCACAGAAAGCTATATCAACGTTCTCAAATTTCTCGAGCTGATGCACATTGCCCAGGAAAATGTAGATATCCATAAAAAACTGCTCGACGATGTCAAGGCGCGCGTCGAAACCGGTTTAGGCGGAAAGGCTGAGCAGGAAAGGGTTCAGGGCCGCCTCGCATCGGCGCAGTCAGTGCTGATAGCCCGGCAGAACGAATATAAACGCTCGATATATAATTTTCACAAATATATGGGAAGATTCGAAGAGGGCGAAGAAATGACCGCGCCTTCAATATCCGCATCCGAGCTTCCGGCCGACCTGCAGCTCGCTCTGGAAATACAATCTAAAAACCACCCTTCGCTTCTGGCGTCGGAATACAACATCGAAGTAAAAGAGTGGGAACACAAGACGGAACTTGACAGGCATTCGCCTTCGCTCTATTTCGAGGCAAGCCGCGATAAAAGAATCGATTATAGCGGTGTTGACGGTACCGAGGACGACACGCGCGTAATGCTCAAATACAAAATGAGCGTTTACGACGGCGGAGTAAAACATGCGAAAGCCGACAGGTTTAAAAGCCTCATTAACCGGGAAAAGGAAGCAATGGAAAGAATCAGGCGCGTTCTGATAAACGATCTGCAGCTCACATGGACCGGCTATAAACTTCTCGATTCTCAGATCGGTGCGCTCAAAAAAAGCCTTATATTCACCAGGCAGGCGCTCAAATCTTACAAAGAGGAATTCAAACTCGGACAGAGACTCCTTATCAATATACTCGATGCCGAAAACGAATACCAGAATATGCGCGCCCAGCTCGCCAGCGTTCAATTCGAATATCTTACTTCAAAATACAGAGTGTTGTACAGCATCGGCGCTCTTTATGAATCGCTGAAACTCGAAACGCCCGAAGCGGAAAAAGTCAGAACGGCCACGGCCAAAAGACCTGTGACGGCTTCTATCGACGTAGTGCCTCCTCCGTCGGACCTCGATCGCGACGGCGTTGCCGATAAAAACGACATCAGTATGAACTCCAGAGCCGGCTCTAAGGTCAATCTTTTCGGAGAGGACGAGGAAAAATCCCGAAAATTCCTTCAAGATCCGATATCGAAGGGCGAAAGCCAAACCGGCGAGGTAGCCATCAAAACCAGGGCCGACCTTGAATCCAACGCAATAAAGCCCGACAGGACAGTCAGACTCGATATAGTATCTTTCGTAAAAGAAAGCGTGGAGCTCGTCGAAGACTCAAAAAAAATCATGCGCCCGCTGGTCGAACAACTTAAAAAGCTCGCTTCAGACGGAATTATTCAGATAAGGGTGCTCACATCGGAGCTGAAGACGGACCGTGAAAATTATATGCTCGCCCTTAAACGCGCATATCACATCAAAAAGATATTTTCCATACACAACATGGATCCGGAGGCCATACAGGTTTTTGCAGGTCCTGCCGAAGGAAGAGGCGGCGAAGGCACAAGTGAAAACGCCGTTATCTACAAACTCGTAACGAAATCGGAAGACCTCAAAGAAAGCTACGAGCCAATGGTAAAAGACGGAATATATTTTTCGAAAGATTCGGAAAAACTTCCTGTAGAGGCGGAACCTGCATTGAAATCCCTTTCGGAAAGTTTAAAAAGAATCTCTAATCCTCTCGTAGACGTAGTCGTTTACAGCAATGACTACGACGACATAGTCAAAAACGAGAAAATTTCTGAAAGACGCGCCGAAGAAGTTAAAAAAGCTCTCACGGCCGCCGGCGTACCGCAAAACGTGATTACGCCTATAGCATGGGGCGGATATGACGCCACGCTCGACCAGCCGGACGATACATCCGAAGCCGCCGTGTCTAACAGGGTTGAATTCGTACTGCGCTCGAAGTAAAGTAAAAACTTTTACTTAAATAAACCATTATAGAATGAGATTTCCCGTGTATATATGAACGAAAATAAATTTTATTGCAATAGCGTATTCGAAGCGCTGGCCGCCTATGCCGCGCTTTATCACAGGCCGGTCGAAATATCGCGGCTCACCGCCGGGCTTCCGCTCGGCGCCGCGGGCTCGACGGAAGTTATTTCGGGCGACGGGCTCGTTGATAATTTCGCCAGGGCCGCTTCGCGGGCGGGACTTAAATCCAGGCTGGTAAAATCCACTCTCGACGAAATATCGCCTCTCAATTTTCCTTTAATCGCCGTCATGAAAGACGGCGGCGGCCTGGTTATAAACGGTCCTAAAAAAAATGAATTTTACAATTCGGCGGCGGACGGCGGCGGAATAAAACCGGTCCGTGCCGAAGATATCGAACGCTCGTATTCGGGTTTCTCGTTTCTTATGGCCATCGAAAGCAAAAATACAGCGGATTGCGGTGAACGCACGCCGGTTTCATCCGCCGGCTGGCTTTATGACACTCTAAAAATATCCGCGCCCATATACTTCGACGTCATACTGGCATCGGTCGCGATAAATATATTCGTACTCGCAAGTCCTATATTCACTATGAACGTTTACGACAGAGTCGTTCCTAATAACGCTCTGGAAACTTTGTGGGCTTTGAGCGCGGGGATCATTATCGTTTTTATCCTCGACTCGGTCCTTAAGTTCTTTCGTTCATATTTCATCGAGATCGCCGCGAAGAAAAGCGATATTCTCATTTCATCCACGCTGTTTTCGCATACGATGGATATGAGGCTGGAGGAAACGCCTAAAAACACCGGCTCCCTTGCTAACTGCTTCAGGGAGTTCGATTCGATAAGAAACTTTCTGTCCTCGGCGGTAATGCTTTTCATCGTAGATCTTCCCTTCTGCCTGCTGACGCTGCTGGCCATGTGGTATATAGGGGGCAATATAGTTTTCGTTCCGATTACCATTATGGCCGCTCTCCTGCTATATACCATGGCGGCAAGAATACCGCTGAAAAAAATCGTCGCTGATTCCTTTCAGGCGGCGGCAAGAAAAAACACCATGCTTCTTGAAGCGCTTTCCGGGCTTCGCGACATCAAAGCAATGAACGCCGCCGGTTCCTTCCAGTTTAAATGGGAAAAGCACGTCTCGGAATGCGCCCGGGAAGGCTTAAAATCGAGACTTTTATCTTTTTCAATACCCACCGTGACTGGATTTTTGATGCAGATGAATTCGGTGCTCATAGTAATATACGGAGTTTATCTGATACGGGACCTGCATCTTACCATGGGCGGCCTGATAGCGGTAGTCATACTTTCTTCAAGAACCATAGCGCCTATGGGGCAGGTAATCGCGCTCATGTCGAGTTTCGAACACGCCAGGATGGCCTTCGATTCACTTAAGCAGATAATGGAGAAAAGCGTCGAAACTCCTCCCGATGCAAGATTCATCGAAATGAGCGATATTAATGGCGATATAGAATTTTCAGGCGTAAATTTTTTTTATCCCGGAAGCGACCGGCCTGCATTGAAAAACGTTTCGTTCAAGATATCAAAAGGCGAACGCGTCGGATTATTAGGAAGAACCGGGTCGGGAAAAAGCACTATCCAGAAGTTAATAATGGGACTTTACCGATGCCGCGAAGGTTTCGTAAGAATCGACGGAATCGATTTATCGCAGATAAGCACGGCCATGCTGAGAAGCAAAATTTCATACGTGCCTCAGGATTTCAGCCTTTTTACAGGAACTTTGCGTGAGAACATACTTTTGAAATCGCCTTCAGCGGCCGATAAAGCCATAATAGAAGCGGCGGCGTGCGGCGGGCTTGAACAGTTCATAAAGGCGAGCCCGGAAGGATACGATATGAAAATAGAGGAGCGCGGGGCTAATCTTTCCGGCGGTCAACGCCAGGGAGTCGCGGTTGCGCGCGCGTTTCTGACGGACTGTCCCGTCGTTTTGCTCGACGAGCCTACGAGTTCTATGGACGCAACGACCGAAACGACCGTAATGGATAATATAAAAAAAATCACCGGGTCTAAAACCTTCATATTGACCACTCACAAAATGAATATGCTTGAAATGATCGACCGGGTCATAGTGATAGAAAGCGGCTCGATAGTATTCGACGGAAAACGGGCCGAATTCATCGCAAAATTTTCTAAAAACGCCGCACAGGTGAGTTAATGAGCAAAATACAGGATATAAATTACGCATCTTTTCTAAACGCCGCCATCGCGGAAAAAAACGACAGGCCGTCGCGCGTTATAGTCGCACTTATCGTTTTTTCGACCGCGATCCTCATAATATGGGCGAAATTCGCCTATCTCGATGAAATTACCCGCGGCGCGGGAAGGATAGTTCCTTCTTCGAAGAATCAGGTGGTCCAAAATCTCGAAGGCGGCATCATAGAAGAAATACTTGTAAAGCCGGGCGACATAGTTAAAAAAGACCAGGCCCTTTTAAAGATCGATAATAAAAAATTCGAAAGCACTTATGAAGAGGGAGAATTAAAGATAAGCGAACTGCGGATGAAGACCGCGCGCCTGTCGGCGGAGGCGAACCTCAGCGAATTCACCACGGAGGTAAAGCTGGCAAAAGAGCATCCGGAGCTTTACCGCAATGAAAAAATTCTTTTCGAAACCGATATGGGTTTTTTAGATAATCAACTCAAAATGATCGAACATCAGATCGCTCAGAAAACAAACGAGATCGAAGAAGCCAGATCGAGAATAAAAATTCTCGAACAAAACAGCGGATTGCTCTATCAGCAGCTTTCAATGATGAAACCACTCGTAGAAAGAAAAATAGAATCGAAGACGGAATATATCAAACTTGA
The DNA here is from genome assembly GCA_964436235.1 of uncultured bacterium. GTDB lineage: Bacteria > Muiribacteriota > UBA9980 > UBA9980 > UBA9980 > UBA9980. The sequence goes on along the minus strand of CAYTCW010000090.1, from coordinate 810 downwards.
ACGGGAGGTCATGAACTTAAAAGAGAGGCTCGAATCTTCACGGTATTCTATTACCCGCGCCGAAAGCGCTATACAGGAACTCGGCAAGAAACGCGACGAATATATTATAAGCTTTAAGACGCGCGCTCAAAAGGAATTAAACGACATCCTTTCATCCATCTCGCAGTACGGCCAGCGGCAGAGCGCCGCCAAAGACCAGGTCGCAAGAACGCTTGTAAAATCACCCGTGAACGGGATAGTCAAACAAATACATATAAACACCGTCGGCGGTGTCGTAAGGCCGGGAATGGATCTAATCGAGATAGTTCAGCTTGACGACACGCTTCTGGCCGAAGTGCAGATCAGGCCTTCGGATATAGCTTACATCCACCCCGGACAACACGCGACGGTCAAAATAACGGCCTACGATTATTCGATCTACGGCGGACTTAACGGAAAATTAGTAAGCATAAGCGCCGACACTTTCAACGACGAACGCGGTCAGAGTTATTACCTGGTAAAGATACAGACCGAAAAAAACTATCTGGGCCCCGCCGAAAAACCTTTAAAAATAATACCCGGAATGACCGTATCAGCCGATATTCTTACGGGAAAAAAAAGCGTGCTTGACTATCTTATTAAACCGATATTAAAAACAAAACAAACGGCCCTCAGCGAAAGATAATTCGATGATTCATCGCTTAAAACTTTCAATTTACTTTATCGGACGGGTTTTTATAAAACATAAAAACCGTAAAATATAAAACGGCGCGTGTTTTTTTTACGGCAGAAAAATAATAAGATGCTTTTCTTCCATTTCTTTTAATATGC
>CAYTCW010000089.1:0-18350 GCA_964436235.1 uncultured bacterium | reverse complement strand
CTACTCGGGGAACTGGGTGGGAAAGTAGGTTATTGCCAGGTCTATCGAAACCCCGGAGCACACGCTTCGGGGTTTCGTCTTTTTTCGCAAGAAAAATTCAAGAAAAAATCTCTTTTAAATTACTTTAAATTGTGGTAAAATATGTTAAATATATTTAACCTGTTTTTTTATGGAGTTTTTGTGTGTCAATAAATAAAACAACTCTTCTTCTTGTTGAAGACGATATAATAACCGCGAATATTGAAAAAGCGCAGCTCGAAAAAATCGGCTATTGCGTTATTCATGTTTTAAACGGCGAAAAGGCTATTGATACTATTTCATCTTCAATAGCTAAAATTGATTTGGTTCTTATGGATATCAGCCTTGACGGAGAGCTTGACGGCGCTTGCGCGGCGCGTGAAATTATTGGTAGGATCAATATTCCAGTTATATTTTTATCATCGCATACCGAAAAGGAAATTATCGATAAAATAGAATCTATATCTTCCTATGGTTATGTAGTTAAAAATTCAGGAATAGCCGTTCTTGACGCGTCTATCAAGATGGCGTTGAAACTTTTCAACGCCAATAGTAATCTTAAAATCAAAGATCATCAATTAGACGAAATTGAAAATAGATTTGATATACTTGCCGAGCAAAATCGAGTATTTGTATGGGAAATTGATTCTAACGGCACTTATACATATGTCAGCAAATCTTGCTTTCAGGTTATCGGCTACCGACCGGACGAGCTGGTAGGAAGGTTGAAATTTTATGATATATGCCCGGAAAATGAACGCGCCGGTTTAAAGAATGAGTCATTTAAATTAATATCTAATTTTGAGAGGTTTTCCGGTTTTCAAAATCCAATATTAACTAAGGACAACCGTATTATATGGGTTTCAACTAACGGAGTTCCCGTTTATAATGACGATGGAACTTTTCGAGGATATTGCGGCTCCGATATCGATATCACTCAGCTTAAACTTACTTCCGATTCGATGCAGCTCGCGCATCGTCAGTTCGCAGCAACTCTTAACGCGCTTCCCGATTTATTGTTTGAAATAGATATTGACGGCTGCATATACGATTTTCGCGCGCCGCGTCCGGATTTACTTTATTTGCCGCCTGAAAAATTTATGGGTAAAACTATTCACGAAGTTCTGCCTGCCAAAGCCGCCGCTATAATACAAAATGCAATTAATGAGGCCGAGGAAAATGGCCGCCATAGCGGCGCCGTTTATAAACTCGATATGCCTTCGGGTCCGCGCTGGTTCGAGCTTTCAATATCGGCAAGGCGCGATACTAAAACGGCCGGCTCCGATGACACCCGTTTTATTCTGCTGTCGCGCGATATCACGGAGCATAAGCGCAGGGACGATTTTCTGTTTCAGACCGAACTTATTTATAGAGCTATTTTTAACGATTCTTCTATTGCTATCGAGATATTCGATTCGGCGGGTTTGCTTATCAGCGTTAATTCAGCATGCCTGAATTTATTCGGCGTAGAAGATGAAACCGAGCTTAAAAAGTTCGTTCTTTTTAACGACCCGAATATTTCTGAAGAAAATATAACCCGTCTTAAAAATCGTGAATCTATTAATTATAGCGTAGCTTTTGATTTTGAAAAAGTAAAGGAGTTTAATTTATACCGTACTTCGAAATCAGGTATTATATGGCTGGATGTTTCGATCACGCCCCTGCAGGACCCGTCTTCAGGATATCTCGTTCAGATAATCGATAAAACAGCCCGTCATCTTGCCGATGAAAAAATTCGTAATTTGCTTCGAGAAAAAGAGCTTATTCTTAAAGAAGTTCATCATCGTATTAAGAATAATATGGGCACGGTTTTCAGCCTTCTGACTCTGCAGGCCGATAATAATTCTGATTCGCAGGCCGCGGGTCTATTAACCGATGCGGCAGGCCGCGTTCAGAGCATGATGGTGCTCTATGATAAATTATATCGCGGAGAAATCGGCAGCGCGGTATCGATGAATGAATATTTTCCTTCACTCATACATCAAATTGCCGGTTTGATTCAGTTAAAAAATTCATTGAAATTTAATATTCAAATAGATGATATCGTATTATCGCCCGATTTACTTTCGCCGCTCGGAATTATTATGAACGAGCTGATCACTAATGCCGTAAAACATGCATTTAAGGGCCGAAGTGACGGCGGAATTATATCAATAAATGCTTCAAAAGATGAATCTGGCGTTACTATCATATTCGCGGATAATGGAGTCGGCCTTCCGTCAGATATTACAATTGAAAATTCACGCGGATTCGGGCTGCAGCTCGTAGAAATGCTCGTTAAACAAATAAGAGGATCCGTTTCGATCGAAAGAGGCGGCGGTACGAAGTTTATTATAAATTTCAAGCCTTATTAGTTTTACTATTATTAATTTAAACAGCAAGACGATTATAGTGCAATCCGAATAACCTTGTTTCCAGCCGAACATGGTAAATTCTATTGATTTTATTTTGAAATATATGACTGAGAGTAAAGTGGAAAATCAAAAAAAAATTTTATTAGTTGAAGATGACAGCGTTACCGCTATTATTGAAACTGCTCTTTTAAATAAGTACGGTTTTAATGTTGCGGCGGTTTCAAGCGGAGAAGAGGCTGTCGAGATAATTTCCAGTTCGGCTGATATTGACCTGATTTTAATGGATATTAATTTAGGCGAAGGTATGGACGGCACCGAGGCCGCCGAAATTATTCTTAAAAAGCGGGATATTCCGCTGATTTTTTTATCATCTCATACCGAAGTCGAGATCGTCGAAAAAACAGAAGGAATAACTTCTTATGGATATATCGTTAAAAATTCGGGTGAAACCGTAATAATAGCGAGCATTAAAATGGCATTTCGCCTTTTTGAATCGCGGCTTCTCGAAAAAAGGAAAGAGGAAGCCCTTTGCGCCGAAAGAAATTTTAATAAAACCCTCGTAGAATTGTCCCCTGCCTTTTTTGTCGCGATCTCAAGCGACGGAAAAGTTATAATGATGAATAAATCTATGCTTAACGCATTAGGATATACCTTTGATGAAATATCGGGTAAAAACTATATAAACACTTTAGTTCCCGAATCTGATCGGGCCGGGCTTTCGGCCGTATTCGATAAAATTATAAATGACAATAAATTAACGGTTAATGTAAACCGCGTTATGGCAAAAGACGGCGGCGTTTTTATAGTTGAATGGCAGGGTATTCCGGTTTTTCAGGGCGATACTTATAATTTTTTTCTCGGCGTCGGAATAGACATTACCGCCCGCGTTCGCGCCGAAGAGAAAGCCCGCGAGCATGCGGTCTTCCGCAACCGCGTATTTGAAAGCTCGAAGCTGCCGATAATCGTTATTGACGCCGAAAGTTATGAATATATTGATTGTAATATGGCGGCGGTTGAAATATATGGTTTTTCGAATATTGCGGATGTATTGGGGAAGAAACCCATAGATATGTCTGCGCCTTTGCAGTATGACGGTTCGTGTTCAATGCAAAAAGCCGAATATTATATAAATTCCGCTTTAAAAGAGGGTTTTATCATTTTCGAATGGCGTCACCAGCGTCCGGATGGAGTCATGTGGGACGCTGAAGTTCATTTGATGAGTTTTACGGATAACGGCAAAAAATATTTGCAGTTCATGCTTATAGATATAACGGCTCGAAAAAATGCCGAAAGGGAATTAGCTGAATCAAAAAAAGAACTCGAAACGAGCGAAAAAAAACAGTGATAATTATGAGGGTAAATAAATGAGCAGGGATCTGGCCGTATTTTTTTTTAGATTAGCCGTATTTTTTTTAATAATTTGGGCATTGATTCAATTTTCATATAAAGAGCCTGATGAATTTGATAATTACGAAGTTTCGAGCGGACCGTGGGCGGTTAACGGCATAAGGCTCGGAGCAGATTTTAAAGAGTGCCGCAGGATACTTGGCGAACCCGTCAAATCGAAACCTGACGCTTATAGCCCTAAAATTACTAAGGACTGGAAAACTTCCACCAATGAAGTCAGCGTGGTTTTTGAAAATGCTCAAACCGGCGGGGCATGCGAAATAAGAGGGAGAATGCTTACTGATCATAGCGGCAAAGTAGTGATCTCGAAGTCGGCGGGCGAGAGCGAAGTAAAAGCAATTCTTAAAAGCGCTTCTATGATAAAAAGGTACAGCCCCGGCGGAAGCGGCGTAATATCGTGTTCGAACGTACACACCGCCACGCATTTTATATGTAAAGATACGGCCGGATATTACAGTATATATTTTTACAAAGGCGCCCTGTCTAATATAACGGCCACTACGCAATATCCACGATGAAGTTTTCGATCAGATTCTGTTGTCCTGCCTTATTATACATCACAATAGTCATAATCTATCCTATTTAATCTACTTCACCTTACACTATCGTATTATTTTAACTTATGTTTTTCGAATCAATATTTCATTATTAAAAAAGCATTTTTTACTTTACAGTAAGGTATAGTAACTATATATTTTTTGTGGAACGCCAGTTCGTCCGGATTCTGGTTTTCGTTTTTAATTTCTTTGACCGATTCGATGAGCGGCATTACTATCCAGAAGAAGATATCGATTTTTTTCGATTCAAGCGCCGCGAAACGGGCTTGTGAATCGAGCGTTATTATCTCGATATTTTTTCCGAGCTCTTTTGATATCTCGCCGAGAAGCGCGGCGTTGAAGCCGGCCGGCCGGCCCGTGACTGAAACGAAGTCTAACGGCGGCATATCGCCGGATACTCCCACGAATATGGTTTCGGCCCCGTCAATTTTTTTGATCTCATTTACTTCGGGCTCGCCGTCAGCGGGAAATTCTTTTATCCATTTCTGCCTTAATTCTTCTAATCGGCCGCTGTCATGAAGTTTTTTGATAGCGCCGTTGAATGAGTCGCGCAGCGCGATATCGGAAGCTCTCAGCATCATTACTGCCCCGAAATTCTGTTTGCAGATATAGGCTTTCATATCGGGATTTCTCTGCGCTGCGTATATAGAGGTAAGGTCGGTAGTCATCATCAGATCGGCGCGGCCCGATTTAAGCATCGCCATGCAGTCATTCAGCGAGCTGGCGTATTTGAGTTTATCGATATAACAGTTGTAAGTAATATTTGTCAGCTCTTTTAAAGTTTGCTCGCTCCATCTGTCAAAGATGGCCGTAACGGTTTTTTCGTTTAAGAATGAATAATCTTCTTTTACAAGGTCCATATATTCAATGGCGGCGGGAGCGTTCGCCGGAACTTCTGCCGTTTGCGATCTTGAATTTGACGGTGCCGTTGTTATAAGCAGCGCTGCAAGCGCTATGGTAAATAAAGCAGGTTTGAATTTCATATAAGATTTTCTCCAATTCTATTTTTTGAAATGTTATTATAACATAATTTAATCGAATATATCCATATGAAAAAAATATAATGACAATAGCTAAAAAATATGATAATTTAAGGTTATGATAAATCAATCGATCAAAGACGAATTAAATAATTATTTTGCTAACGCGTTTATAATACCGTCCGGGCTTATCAAAAAACTTCCTCTGCCCGAGGAGGAATTTGTGCCGGTGTGGCGTGATTATTTCGATGAATCCTTAAAGTCGGGAGTTTTTCGCGCGCTTAAAAACCATATTCCGCAGTTTAATTTTCCGATAGAAAAAGGTATTAGCTCAAATGAAAAATACCGCAAGGCAGTCAAGGCTGAAATTCAGCCGTGCGATATCTTTTCGGAATCGTCGCTTATTCTCGAGGCGCCGGAGGAACTCGAATTATTTATACGCGAAACGCCTTCAGGGCCTATTCCAGTTCTGATAGTCAAAAACCGCGGCGATTTTATGGATTTATTTCGCGCATTGGCTTTTAAAAACGAACCGGTATTTATTCCGCCATCGACAGGCGGATGCGCAATAAGCGGGTATAATAACTGCGAACGCTTTATCGCCTTTAAAAATAAACGCGCGCTTGAAGATCCTTTAGGCTTAGCGGCGCCCGAAGATCCTGCCATCGAAAAAAGTCATTATCAGGACAGGTTTTTATTGTTAAGCGACGGGCCCTATAGCGGCATAGCCTCCGCTGAAGCCGGTTTCGAAGAATCTTCGTGGCGCGGCTATTCGCTTAAAATAAGGCTTGGCCATGAATCGGCGCATTACTTCACCAAAAGATGTTTAGGCTCAATGAGAAATAACGCGCACGATGAACTTATCGCCGATTACGCCGGGATATGCGAAGCGTTCGGCGCCTATGACAGCTCGTTGTTTTTTAAATTCTGCGGCATCGAAAAGCTGCCGGAAATCAACCCGGATGGAAGAATCAATAATTACAAAGGCACGCCGCCCCTTTCAGATAGGGCTTTCGTGGCGATGTGCGAAACGCTGCGTGCGGCGGCTTTAAACATTGAAATTTTCGATAAAAAATTCAGAAAAATTTATTCGCGCGGCGATTTTACGACGGCCGCAATAATTTGCATGGCATCGCTTTCAGTTAATGAAATAGCTTCGCACTCAGGCGCAGATAAACTTGAAAAAGCGCTTGAGTCAAAGGCTTTTTTATAGGCATTCGGGAACTAAGACACTCGAAATTAATTTTGAATCGATAAGCCGCAGCGCTGTCAGCCCTATGCCCGATAGTCCGGTGAAAAGGCCCGGCGTGAAAATAGATTGCGATTCTTCGACCGGAAGAGTATAACTGCCGTTGAGCGATGCTCTGTTAACTATAAATGAAAATTGTTTTTTTGCTTCTTCGATTAATTTAGGCCGGTTAAGCTCTATGGAAGCCTCTATTAAAAAATCGATCCGGCCCGCGCAGCCGCAGCATAAATGATCGCGCGAATCGTGAAAAGTGTTTGAAGTCGATCGTAAATGATAGCGCGTTTTCGATGTCAGTTTTTACACTGTCGTCCCGGAATTCGTGAGGCATTTTGAGGCGCGCGAGCCCTGTTCCGGGCGCGCCCGAACACCAGCCGGACATAAAAGCCATTTCGCCGGGTTTTAAATCGCGGTTATGTCTGAAATCGGGCCAGTTGTTATAACCGGGTATATAACTCGATGCTTCGTAATCGACGGCTTCGAGCGCGGCTTCTTTGAAGATTTCGACGCGCGTGAGTTCATAGGCACGAGCCAGCGCCAGAGCGTAGCCCGCCGCGCCGTGTGCAAAGCCGGTAAGAGGTTTTACGGCATGGATCGAAGGCCATAAATTCCATTTATCGTATTTAAAGCGTTTTTTTATTAAACTTTCGGCATAGTTTTTTAAGAGCTCTAATAGTCTTTCTTCACCGCAGGATTCGTATAAAGAGGCGATCACAAGCGCGCCGCCCGCCGCGCCGCCGACTATGTCCAGCGCGTAATCGTTTTCGAGCGTTTTCGCGTTTAGCAGTTTTATACCATTTTTTGCGGCCGTTATTAATTCATCGTTCAGGATATAATTTCCCGATTTATAAAGCGCACATAAAATGCCGGGCATTCCAGCGCAGTAGCCGGCCGATGATTCAATCGCTGCGGCTGCGGCTGATTTGTTATTTAATAATTCTTTTATTTCGTAAAAGCATTTTACGGCGAGCTCATGGCAGGTTTTATCGCCCGTTAGTTTTTCATAAGCGCAAAGAAAAAGGCCGATTCCAGAAATTCCTTCGTATAAAGTCAAATCCACCGGGCCGATATAATTGTTATGGCTTGCCGGATCGGTTTTGAGCGTGAGCCACCGAGGTTTTCCATTTTTATAAACGGCCTTTTTGGCGATCTTGGCCGCTAACGTTTCAGCCGTTTTGACAAGGTCATTTTCTGAAATAGACGGTAATTTAAGAGCGGTCTCGTTATTTTTCTTTTTAATTGGAGTATTTTTATTTTTATCGTTTGGATATCGGCATAAAAGCGAGGCGTCTATTAAATTTGACTGAAACTCGACATCGCCTGCGCTTAATTTTTTGACGCGTCTTTTAGCTTGTTCTATGGCGGTTTTTAAAAAATAATCGCCGGAAATTTTTCCGTTAGAGTCGAAAATGGAAAATCCGTTTGCGCTAAATTCGAATAATGGAATATTTAATATAATTAATGAGCGTTTTTCGGCTTCAAATATTTTCCAGACAGCCTCGATGCGTTTAAGAGGCGGGCCGTTTAAAAACGGTTTTGCCAGCCCTTCGATTTCTATCGAAAAAGCCGCGCCGTCGCGCATAAGCGCGGGCGATAACAGCCTGTCGATCATATCGGCGTATATCTGCGACTGCCTGGTTAAATATCTCAGGCGCGCGCCGCTGATTTTTTTAGCGGTCCGTTTTTGCTTAAAAATTCGTCCCGGTTATTCATAATTAGTTTATACGCGTCTTCGAAGCCTTTTATGATATCGTCTTTATATTCGACGGCGTTTACCGGAAAGGTTTTAAAACGCGGGGCGTTAGGCGAAGGGTTATCTTTGCGTTCGAGATATTCACGCCTCATTGCGTCGGTGTTTATATCGAGCCATTCTCTGCGGGAATAAAAAGCGTTATCGTCGGGCGTTAGCGCTGCGTAATCTCTTGAAACGCCTTTTGAAACCGGTATCCACAAAGGAAGCATGCATGTCCTTAAAACCGAGTCGTCTTCGAGGCAAAGATAATTATTTATATCTTCGCCGCTCATGCCGGCATAATTGAAAGGCTTAACTAAAGGGTTTAAGAGCGTTTCAAGGTCTATTAAAACGGGCTCGCAGCCTGAGGCTATAAGGTTTTCCTGGTGAAAATCCGTGCCGCCAAGAGTATAAGTTAAAGCTAATATAGCTCCGGCTTTGTAATAAAAAAAGGAGGCGTCTTCTATCTTATTTAAATCTGCCGCGTGTATATCTTCGACCCAGGCGTGAGTTCGGCAGTCGGCGCACAGCGGCGTTTTGAATTTAATGGCGATTGTTTTCGATGAGAGCCAGTTTAAAATGCCGCTCCACAGAGCGTCGATTTTCGCGGAACGGGGCTTGTAATAAACGGAGGGACCGTTTTCAAATTCGAATTTGATCACGCTTTTTCCGCCGTTGTGAAGATCGGAAAGGCCGGCCTTCAAACCGGTTATTAAACCGGGATTTATTCCGCCGTTGAAGGTATCGCCTATTTTACCGGCGTCTTTTCCGTAATTTTTGAGGGCTTCGGAAAAATAAAACGCCTGCTGACGGCATAAAATTGATATGAGCCGGGCTGCTACGGGGTATCTTTTTAAAAAATCTAACCAGCCGCCTTCGAGCATGCCGCGGGAAAATTTATCATAAAGCGTTTTTGAATCACCGGCAAATGAATCTGCCGCCTGTATTTTAAAGAAATTGAAATCGTTGAATCTAAGAAGATCGAAGGCCGAATTAAGGCAGTGCCCGAATTTTTTATTCAATAAATTTAATATATATCTCAGCCACGATATTTCCGCTTTTATGCTCAATAAATTTCGGGATTTACCGGCGGCGCGTTTAAATATTTTATGGCACAGCAGAAGCCAGGGTGACCAGGCGTGTTGAAAAGGCTCGTCGCATGGGCCAGATAGAGTTTGCGCCGGAAGCGCCTCCATAATTTTATCGTAAGATGCGGGTAAAATCCCGAAAAAGTCTTCGAGAGTCGAAATCCAATCAGGCAAAGTTTTTTCATCGTTCCATACGATCGGGCCGATAAGGGCGTTTATCTGATCGAGGCTTTTTCGGGCGAGTTTGAGCCTGCGTTTAAATCCGATATTATCTGAGTTGTTTGAAGTTAATTTTGCCCATCTTTTTATAAGTTCCGATTCCGGCACGGGAAAGGTACGGCTTTTTCCGTCTTTTTTGATTTTTGCGTTATTTCCATCATTTTTATTTCCGCCGTTTTTAACGGTTATGTTTTTTTTATCCGTGCCGGCAGGTATTACCGAGCCTGCTATGCGTTCATCGATAAAAGATGCATTCGCGGCTATTATTTTTTTATCTTCTATACTTAATTTCATGCGGTCCTTATTATATTTAATATTATTTTCAGCCTGATTTATTAAAGATTTTTTTTGCGTATTACCTGGTCGTATTGTTCTATGGCGTATTTTGCGAATTTTTTTTTAACCGCTTTTAGCCGGCCGGGATTATCGTATCTTACTTGAAACAGGCCGAAAGGATATTTTTGAGCGAGATCGGTAAGAAGATGGGCCCTGATAGATATCATTTGCAGAGCTATTCCGAGCGCCGTACCCTGAAATTCGGGCATTATGAAAACCGAAGCGTATGCTATCGTGTCCCGGCCGTAGTAATTGCATATAGTCCAGCCCGCGATTTGATCTTTTTTGCGAAGCCCGAGGCTCAAACCTCCGACCATATCTTTAGCATCTGAAAACGGTGAAAGCCTTTCATCGAACCAGTCTTTATTTTGCCATTCGCGCCTTAATTTTTCTTTTAATATCGGATCAAAGTCTTTCCAGTCGAATGTTTCAAAACCTTCCGGAAGGTTAGTATATTCTATTAACGGCATATTTGCGAAACTTTTATCGCATCTGCAGAAAAAAACTTCCGGCTCGGCCGCGCAGAATCCGCATTTATCTAAAATACTATTTATAACCGGCACGAAGGGGCGGTCGTTAAAATAAAAAACGCTCAAATCTTTTATTTCGGCTTCGCGGCATTTGACGGCTAAAAAATTCAGCATTTCAACCGCTATTTTTTGTCCGCGGTGTTGTTTTTCGATAAAAATAGACATTATATCCGCTTTTTTTCCGGATGAAAGATAAATGGCCAGAAGAAGACCTGCGGGGCGGCCTTTATAATATAACCCTACGGGAAAAAGCTTTCCGCAAATATTTTTCATCCAGGCGATAAACGGTTTATAACGGCCGTAGGTCATATTTTTAAATTCTTCGGCCTGCTGCTGATTTAAAAGTTCTATTTTATAATTTTCATTCATATTCAGATGATAAAACGACTACGCTCTAAAGTATTAATATTAGCTGTATTTTAGCAAAAAGGGATATTAATGTCAAATAATATACAATTAAATTACAATTAAATTACAATTGGAATAAAATATAAACGGATTATAAAGGGAATATAAAAATATAAAAAATTTATATTGATTTTAAATTAATTAAGGTCTAAAATTGATAGTGCCATACTTAAAGGGAAGGTAAAAAACCCGTTTTATTAATTTTAACAGTTAATTAAAAAAGGAGCGTCTTATGTTCAAAAAAATTACCTCAGTCATTTTGTTATCGTCGTTTTTACTATTCGCTTTTGCGGCAGATTATGCCGAAGCTGCCGGCTCGCGTTCCCGCGCATCGGTTGATTACGGCGGGGCGGTGAAAAAGGCCCGTGAAACAATGTGGAAAGCTATTTCAGGCGGTTTTTGCAGCGGCGCTACTATTGCCGTCGCTGACGAAGGCAGGGTCGTTTACGCTGAGGGCTTCGGCGCCGCCGACCGCGCCTCGAATCGCGCGGTCAACGCTGAAACGCGTTTCAATGTGGGTTCCACCAGCAAGATGTTCGCCGCCGTCGGAATTCTTCTTTTAGCGGATGACGGCAGACTGCGCATAGACGATCCGGTCGTTAAATATCTTCCCGAATTCAAAATGAAAGACCCGCGCTACAAAGATATAACCGTGCGCATGCTTTTTAATCATTCATCCGGCCTGCCAGGCTCGCATTTTTATTTCGGTTATGCCGTCGATGAAAATATGCACCGATATCTTATCGACAGTATGGCAGAAGCTTATCTCAAGCACGCGCCGGGCGCGATGCAGATATATTGCAATGACGGTTTTACTCTCGCTGAAATGATCGTTGAAAGGGTTTCCGGAGAGAAATTCGTCGATTTTTTATCCAGGCGGGTTTTCAAGCCGCTCGGCATGAAAAACACTGGCGTCTCAGTAGGCGAAGCCGGCGTTGCTAATACGGCGGAGTATTATGAGTTGAAAAAAGGTAAAAAATATCCGCGCGAGGTTGTAATGGTTTATGGCGCCGGCGGTCTTTCTTCGACGGCTTCCGATATGTGCCGGTTCGCTTCGAGTTTTTCGCCTTTTGGAAAGCGCGTTCTATCCGATGCTTCCGTCGCCGAGATTTTAAAAATGCAGCCCACGCCGTTTTCTGACAAACTTCGCGGCCCGCAAATACTCAACGAATTCGGCTGGGACTATTCATCGCTTCCTGATTATGAGGCATCCGGCATCCAGGTGCTTGCTAAAAGCGGTGGAACCACATGCTACAGCACCTATATGCAGACCGTTCCGAAATACGGCGTTACCGTCGTTTATTCGATAACGGGCAGCGTGGCCGATCTCGAAGAGCTGTCGCGCCCGATACTCGACGCGGTTATGCGCGCTAAAAAAATAGCCATACCCGCTGCTAAGCCGGTCGAAAAACCCCTTGAACCTTCATTGATCCCTGAGGAAATGCTTGCATTCGAAGGATATTATTGCAACGCGGACAGCGTGGTCAGGGTCCGTTTTGACCGCAAAGGCGGAAAAATGGAATTAGCCGCGCCTGCCGAAGCCTCGCCCGGCGCGTCGAAGGAAGAACCGGCTTTAATGTCTTTAACGCATAACGGCGGCTATTTTTACTGCTATGAAAAGAAAATGACGCTTTATTTTACCGTCGTTGACGGCAAAACTTATATAGCGGCGCATAAACTTCCTAATTACGGCGTCGATACGCTGATGTATCAGAAGATTGAAAAACTTGAAAAACCCAAAAACTTGAAGACCGATATTGCCGGAAAAAAATGGTTGGTAAGAAATATGCCCGTTCAGGTGGTATATGCCATGGTAGGCCTGGTTGAAGCAAAAATTTATGAGGCGCTTCCGGGCTATATCAGTTTTGGCGGCCTTAAAAAGATCGAAGGCCCCGAGTATGCCGAAATCGCCGCTACGGCGTTCCGCGACCAGTCTGCGCTCAGTCTCGTCGAAGTCAATGGCCAGACCTGGGTCAAATCGAATTTATTCATGTACTCGTCAGAAGATACCGCCGGAAAACTTATCAACGGCATTAACCGCGTCGTCATTAAAGCCGATCAGTGGAATGAATGGCTTAAATCGGATAAGGGCGCAGTGGTCAAATTAGGCGAATTGCCCGCGGGTTCGAGGGTAATGGCTGTCGGTCCTGAAGGATTGGTCTTTGACAGCGCAGTTGACAACGGCGAATTTTATCTGCCGAAGGGCGGCCTGATGGTATTTGCGGGCAAAATAGGCAGTATGTTCAGGGTTTACGCTCATTAAAACCGTTTTTAAAAATGTGAATACGAGTGTAAAACAAACTTAAATTGGCGTAGAAATGAAAAGGTTAATATAAATAAAAAAACCATGCAAAATAAAAGGGCCGTCTTTTCAGGCGGTCCTTTTATTTTTAAGGTGTGATTTATTTATTGAGGTTTGTTATTTAATAAGCGCGGGCATTTTAGGTATCGACACGGTAACGCCGGCTTTAGCTTCCGCGTAAGATTTTTTAAACGTGGGATCTTTTCCGTAATGATCGTCGTAAGGGAAACCGTAAACCAGACCGTTGATAGCTTTGTCGTGGAGCATCTTCGAATAAAGATTATACTGCTTCGCGTTCAATGCGCTGTCTACATAGTAATCGTTTGAGGCGCCCCAGTCTTTATTGCAGAAGACGCCTCTATTTAAAGCCGCGCATATGCAGGCGTGTAAATTTCTTTGAGCGGCGGTGGTTTTTGAGCCATCGTTTGAAAGAGGGTCGCCGTCGCATTTAAATACCGTGAAAGACGACGGTTTGAAACTAACTGCATAGGTGTCGCCGATATTGCTGCCGCCTGCGGTTACTTTGAAAATAAACTGGTTTTTGAGTTCTCCTTCAGCCGTGTTAACGCTGCCTTTATAGGTCCAGTTATACTTTATTTCGAGTTCGTTGGTGCCGTAGTGGCCCCATCCGTTTGAAATGGCTTTGTCGAGGGAGCCGAATGCATTTTCAATTTGGCTGGGTGAAAGCACCCGCATAATATTTCCTTTAGAATCTTTTATGACGGAATTTTTCCAGCCGTCGGTGCGGCTGAGGAACGGGGCCGCCAGTTCGTCGTTGCAGGATACGTTGAAGCCTTTTTCGATACCGTCGTTATCGAATTTGAGAGTAAAACCGATGCCTATGAAATCTACGACTGTAGTGTTTAAATAAACTAAAGTGCCGTCGCATGTCAATTCGAATTTATCGAAAATGGTGTATTTATCTTCATTCATATGCGACGGTTCGGATAAACCGGCTTTTGCATCGCCGTTGTTAACCTTGAAATGCCCCTTGTTTTTGAAGAAAATGTAAACTCTGCAGCTGATAGTATTTTCGAATGGATGGATATATTGAAATTTATTCGGGCCGATAGCTTTTAACTCGCTTGCCGGGAAGCAGAATTTATCGCCTGCCGGATTATCGGTGATTATTCTCATTTTTTTGTATCCGCTGCCGTTGTCGAAATAATAGTGATTGCCGGATTTATCCTGGCCTACAATGGCTAAATAGATTTCTTCAGTTTTATAAACGGTTGAATTATTAACGATAGTTACCGGAAATCCATCGATTGCAGGAGTTCCTTTTAAAATTAAATGCGTTATTTCGCCGGCCGCCGCCGTGATGTCGTTTACGCTGTCGAAGGTATATCCGCTTTTTACCGCCGTTACGGTGTGAATAGCGCCTGAAATCAAGCCGTGAAAGAAGGTTATGCCGCTAATATGCGTGGAAGTTGACGCCCAGTCGATAATACCCGTGCCGTTCATGTGGCCTTTAGCTTCGTAAGCGAGATTGGTTTCGTTCGTAGATGAGTTGGCCGTTAAATTGACCGTTATGCCGGAGTCGTCCGGATTATACAGTGCGTCCGAATGGACCGTGACATAGGCTTTAGCCGGATCGTAAGAGTATTCTGCGCCGAGCAGCTGCGTCCATTCGTTCGTTGAAAACTGGTGCAGGGCGGCCCGGAAGTTTGAATCGACCTTGAAATGAGTGGTCATGGAAATTAAACCGTTCGCGATTGTTTTGAGCTTATAGTCGCCGGCGGGAACATCATAAAAAATATATACGCCGGTCGGTCCGGTGACGGTACTTTGCGTCGAAACGTTAAGAGAAGGGGAGCTCGCGGAAGTTCCGTCAGGCGAAAGCACGCATATTACTCCAGATAGCGGCGCTTTTGTGACGGGGTTTGTGATTGTGCCTTCAACGGTGTATGAAGGCTTCAATCCGGCGGTTATGCCTGAATAGTCGTCATTAAGGCCGCAGCCGGATGTAAACATGGAAACGATCAATGAAACGCATAAAAGCGCCTCGCTGAATTTGAGAGAGCCGGTGAAAGTTTTTTTAATGTTTTTCATAAAGCTCCTTATTATTAATTGATAATGAATATATATTTAAAGTGAAATTTAATTTAAAATAAAACTTTTAAAAACCACTATAATAGTTATGATATGATAGACCTAAAAAAGTAAAAAAAATGCGGCTTGTAAAGAATTTTATCACTCTTAATTAATTTTTGCAAGTAAAATAAATTAAAAATAATTAAAACGTCTAAAACCGTTTTATATATGAAAGTAAACGGTGATGTATCGTATGATATAGTATTTGTTATTAGAATATATATCAAAATATATATTGCAAAATGAGCCTGATTTTGATAAAGTATATTATTATATTAAATTATGAGTGTTTGCGTGAAAGACGAAAATATATGATATTTATTCATTTTAAAAAATTTGCTAATACTTTGTTATCATTAATCATATTCCTTCTTATGTTTATATTTGCGCCGAATTTTTTATCGGTTGCATCCGCGGCCGAAAATATATCCAGCAATGAAATAAGGCTTATCGACGCCGTCAGATCGGCTGTCGAAAAAGATTCCACGGTAAGGGTTTATAAAAGCCAGCAAAATATAGCCGCGGCAGGAGAGCTTTCATCGGCCGCCGCCTTCGATGCGACGATTAAAGCATCGGCCGCCCGTTCGTCCGATTATTCCCCGATATCCGAAACGCAGAAAAAAGCTTATAGCAGGGCGGGTTATCCCGGCGTCACCAAGTTAAAACAGGGTGCTCTTTCATATAGCGTTGGATATGAAAAGCTATACCGGAGCGGAATATCCATATCACCCGCCGTCACCGTTTCAACGAGCGAAAGTAACGATCCGCAAAACGGGAATCCCGTGACAAGCGGTAAGATCCAGTTTACCGTTATCAAATCCTTAGCTCAGGGCCGCGATTCGCGGGTGAATACAGCTTATGAAAAATCCTCCCGGATCGAGACGGAAAGCGCTTCATTAGACAGTCTTTACGCTATATCGCAAAGCGTGAGTAAAGCAGTTACGGCATACTGGAGCTATGCTTATGCGTATAAGGCTTTTATGATAGCCAAAAAAGCTCTGCAGCGTTCACAAAAACTTTATGACGATACTAAACTGCTCGTTGACGGTTATGAATTGGCGCCGTCCGAACTCGATCAACTGACGGCCAATCTTAATCAAAAATTTGCCGATTGCGAAAAAGCGTCTCACTCGCTTTTACAATCAAAGAACGAATTAAAAATAGCTATGGGCATAGCCCGCGATTCAAATATCGAAATCGGGCCGCCCGCCGATTTTTTTCCGGTCGATCGAATACTTAACGGAACTATCGAGGTCGAGCAAAGCGAAAAAAAACTTATAAAATTAGCCATTGCAAAGCGAAAAGATTATCTTGCCGCTCAAAAGCGTCTCGAATCTTATAAGTTTACCATACCCGCCGCCCGCGACGCTTTGAAACCGAAAATAGATCTTCAGGTGATCGGCGGCTACAACGGCAGGAAAGACGATAAGGGCGCAGCGGCGCTTATCGCAGCCATGCACGATAATGTGCCGGGCGTTAATATCAGCGCCACTCTCAGTTATTCGTTTCCGATAGATAACAAATCGGCTAAATCCTCCGTTATAAAGCAGGAAGAACAGTATTACCAGGCTAAAATAAAAGCCGAAGAAATAGCCCGCAAGATAGATATTAATATGGGTACCCGCGTGAACGCGATTGCTTCTATAATCAGGCGTTATAAGCAGATGGTAGAATCTGAAAGGCTTTACGAAAAAGCCTTAGAGAACGAAAGAGAAAAAAACAGGATGGGGGCTTCGACGCTTTTAGATATCGTAACCGTTGAAGATAATCTTGGAAAGGCTGAACTGGCCCTCGAGGCAGCTGTGCTCGAATTCGCTTCGGCTATAGCGGATTTAAGGTTTGAAGCCGGATGCCTCGGAACTATAGAAACCGGCGAATGTGAAATAAAATTAGAAGATTTGATATCTTTGCCGGATGTGATAAATAGTGCGGAATAAAGCGTGTTTTAATTTAAATTATCCGTCAGGCGCAATATCGTGTTTTATTGTTATACTTTGTCTTTCTTCGATTTTATTGATATCGGCCGGCTGTGATTATAATTTTTTAAAAAAAGCATCGCGCGCCGATAAAGTTAATGCGCTGCCCATAATTAATATAGGCGCGGTGTGGCCGCAGGATTCAAGTTTTAAATCTTTTGCCAACGGGATCGTTATGGCGGCCGACGAAATTAACCGCGATGGCGGCGTTATAGGCAAAAAAATAAGCATCGTTTTTAAAGACGACGAATCTAACGTTACCCGCGGCATGATTATAGCCGACGAGTTTAGCGGTGATCTGGAAATATGCGCGGTAACGGGTTTTTGCGATTCACACGTAACTATTCCGGTATCTAATATTTATAACTCAGCCGGTATTTTAATGATGACTATCAGCGCCACCGATCCTGCTTATAATTCTTTTAAAAGCCCGCTTTTATTCAGGACGATCACCGATGCCGATGCCGTTGCGGCGAGACAGGCTGCCCTTTTTAAAAAATCCGGTTATAAAAAAGTGATGATATGCTATATCAATGACGAATACGGCTTGAGTTCGGCGAATGCTTCCGAGGATGAATTGAAGAAACATTCAATAGCCGTAGTTGACCGTCGTTCATATATTTCAGGAAGTGAAAATGAATTCGAGCAGATAATCGATTGCTGGAAACTTCTTAAATTCGATTGCGTTATTATTTACGGCAATTCGGAAAGTTCGATGGCTTTTATTAAAATGCTTCGCCGCAGCGGAGTTATAGTTCCGGTTTTCTGCGGCGACGGCGCCGATTCGTTAGAGACGCTTAGAGCTTACGGTCAATACTCGGACGGCGTAGTATTTACGACTTTTTTTAATCCGAACGAGCGTTCGCAAAAATTAGTGAAATTCGAGGCTGAATATATTAAAAAATTCGGAATTCCCCCTGAATCTTATACGGTTGGCGCATACGATTCGATTATGCTCATAGCCGAAGGCATTAAAAATGCAAAAAGCGCGGCCCCTTTAAATATAGCTAAATCACTGCGCTCTATCGATAACTATGAAGGTGTTGCCAATAATTATAGTTTTGATGAATACGGCGAAGTAAAAAATATGAAAGTCGCCTTGA
>CAYTCW010000088.1:16811-18553 GCA_964436235.1 uncultured bacterium | reverse complement strand
TTGCTAACCCTTTCCCCCTCCCTTATTTAAAAGAATTAATTATTGAATTGTATTTTTATCCGCACGATTTAAGAAATAGCCTGATAATTGCATAAACTAAGCGTTTATTCATCCGGCTACTTAACCGTCATTTTTTCGGTTTTAAGCGTTACTATTTTTTCGGGATTGCTTATATGGCGAACGCATACGAAGCCTTCGCTTTCGCCTTTAAAAGCGCCTTCAAGGCTCACGGTCAAAGTTTTAGAGCCGCGGAAGGGAGCTGATATAAACTGCATCTTTACCGCGCCCGAAGATTTCTGGCCATAGAGTGTCTGGCCGCGGTAATCGGAGAGAATATCTTCGCTCTGGCGTATGGATAGATTTGAAGGCGCCGCGATAAGCGCGTAATATTCCGAGGCGTCGCAGCCCTCGTCTAAAACTAATGTCAGCGTGCCTTCGCTGCCGATCTGATAAGAAGTAGTATCGGAATTGATCTTAAAAAACGATGTTTTTTCGAGATGATCGTAGATATTGATCTCGTGTTCGCGATCATAGCGCAGCGCGGCAAATTCGGGCATTTTTACCGTAATATCCGCGCCGGCGGCGTCGATTATATAAGGCGCGTCGGATACTATTATTTTTTCGCTTTTACCGTTGATTATAAGTTCGACGGCGGCTTCTTTAGAGATTTTATTTAATTTAGCCATTTCGATTAAAAGTTCGATATATTTAACGAAGGTCTGGGGGGCGGAATAAACTCCGCCGAGCATGGCCGGCCCCTGAATAAGGCCGGGCTCGTTAGTATTTATGAGGCCTTTAGAAACACGGTTAAAGAGCTTAAAGAAGTTTTTATCTTCTTTTTTCAGAAGCGCCTTCATATTAATGAGTGTATAGTAAAGCATTCCGGTGCGTTCGAAGGCCTTTAAAAATCTGTAAGTATCGTAGGCTTTTATAAATGCGGCGGCGCGATCAGGCCGGCCTATTTTATCGATATCGAGGACTGGAATGAATTTCTGCGTGAAAAAATCGATCACGGCGGTATCGATGGGCGCTTTATAAATCACTTTACCGTCGATTTCGACGGGGATGGCCTCATCTTTAGCGGCGGGATCGAAAAACGCGGTTTCCTGCATAGACACTTTGCGTTTAGCGAGTTCGGACGCCATTTTCTCGAGCATTTCACTCATGAGCAGGTACTGCGGGTTCAATTCGATTTTCAAAGATTGCGAACCGGATATGGCGGTAACGGCGATGCTCAAATTTTTAGCCGCCCACGCGCTGAAATTGAGATTAACGGGCGAGCCCGGATATGGATAAACCAAACCGGTGTTTTTATCATAAAAACTTTCGTTAAAGTCTTTTACTGATTTTTTGAAATCGAGGATCAATTTATCATAGAGTCCGTCGCAGCTGATCAATTTATCGGAAGCCGCCCTTAAAATCATGGCCCTTATGGCAATGGAAGCGCTTATGGCCTCGGCGTGGCCGAACCATGAATACATAACGGTGTTCATATTCGCGACGATATTATCCATCATGCGCGCCGGATTTGAATAAACGGCGATTTTTTGCGCCTTATCGATTTTTTGCGCAGAACCGTCGGATATTATGACATCGGAAAAAGTGACGGGCATCGAAGAAATATTATTAACGGTAAAATCGCGGCGGTCGAGTAATTTATCGTTTTTATCCGTAAGCGAAAGCGAAAGTTTTCCGTAATTGCGGCCGATAAGGTTAAAGCCGGTTTCCGACACTTTTTCTTT
>CAYTCW010000088.1:0-16711 GCA_964436235.1 uncultured bacterium | reverse complement strand
TTCATCGGTAGTAACGGCGGCGCAGTAAACCACTTTTTTTTCGCCTTCACGGATAGTTTCAGCGGGCGGCGCAGCGTCGTATTCCGAGGCGCCGGAGGCGGCGGAAGCGGCCTGCATAACCGGAGCCATCGGTCGGCGCGCCATTTTTTTAACGGCGCCGTCGCTTCCGAAGAGGCCTTTACTCATCTCCATTTTCGGCGCGGGCGCCACGGCGCCGGCCGGCGCGGACACTGAAGGCGGCGGCGCGAAATTAGTCATTATCGAATCTGAGAGCATTTCGCTTTCTTCGAGCCGTTCATAACCGCTCCAGTCGCGCCAGCTGGCTATCTGATTGGATGCGTCGCGGAAAGAATCACCTATGGATGAATCTAAGGGATCTTTAGCGCTGCGCGAAGCGACGCGGTTATCGAATATTTCGAGAATGCCGTGCGTTTTAACGCCGCGGCCGGTTAATTTATCGGAAGCGTTAAGCTCGATGACCTGTTTAGAGCCGGGAGCGGCCGCATCGGGAGCGCTTATATCTATTTCAACGCGCGGTGGAGTAAATATCATTGCCCAGGCTTCGTAATATTTTTCATTGTTGCTATCGGCGCTATCGCCGTTTTTTTTCAGGCTTTTAACGGCGCCGCCGTCGGGCCGCTCGGGAGCGTCTATAAAACCGGCGACGGCTATCATGGTGTAAGGCGCCGCGCAATTAAGTTTTATCGAATCGCCTTTTTTAAGCGAAGAGGGGATTTTAATATCTTTAACGGCGAAATTACCGCTTTCGTTAACATATATTTGATAAGCCTTTACTTTATTTATTTTGCTTTTAACTTCGATATCGATATCGCCGGAATTAGAGGCTACAGGGCGGTTCAAAAATAAAGCGTCATCTTCTGACGCGGCTTTCTTTTCGATATATATTTCACGCCCCGAAACCTGTTCGCAGCCTTCATAAGGGGCGAGCGTGGCATAAAACACATTGGTCATGCCGCCGGTTATAAGGCTGGTCTGGCGTTCGACATGGCCCGATTTAGCGAAAAGATTTTTAACCGTTCCTTTATCGGTAATAACTTCGAGTTCGAAAGGTCCGGAATGGCCGCCCACTTCTAAAAATCCCTGCAGCAAACCGTCTTTAACGACGACTTCCTTCGCAGGTCCGGCTTCGCAGCCGTTACAGCCGGGCAGATGGCACAACGATTTTACGACGGCTTTTCCGTTATAAGGCTGGTTTAAAACGCGCACCTGATTTTTAAAATTAAGGCCGTTGCCCCAGCGGTTGCCTATGCCGCCGGCGTTTCCGAGGAACCAGCCGCCGTTGACTTCACGGAGCGCTTCGGCGTTTGTAAGCTGCTCGAACTCATAGGCAAACGATACCGCGCCAAGATGGCCTTCTACAACCGAAAAAGAGCTGTATTCATATACTTTTTTATCATCGGTCTCGGCTGAAACACTGTATTCGCCGGCTTCGAGCTTCTTCTGCTTTCCGCTCAATATGGTATGCACAAGTATTCCGGCTTCGTTGAGTTTGAATTTTCCGGCATCGACGGGCGACGCGCCTTTTTTTTGGACTTTCAGGCTCACTTCCCGTCCGGCACAAAAAGGAAATACAACTTTTAAATTAACGTCTTCGTCAGGCCAGTAAACCGGCTGATCCATCGATAGAGAAACGAATTTGATCTTAAAATAATTTTTAGCGCCCTCGAGCAGGGAAACGACTTCTTTCTTTTGATTATCGTATTCAAATAAAGCGGTCTGTTTTAGGGCCGCCTCCGAGCTTTTTTCTAAAGCGGGCTGTTTCGCCATTAAAATACCTCCATTGAAAAGCATAGTTAAAGTGATCGCAATAAATACCGTAACAAACAAATGATTATTAAAATTATAAACTTTCATTTTATTCTCCTTTATAACTTGTTGGAATTTTAAATAAAATGATATCCTTCTCACGATCGCCGTTATCGTCGCGGTAATCCATACCGTAAGAATAAAGCATGAAATGACCGCCGGCTTTTTTATAAACGAGCGGCCCTTTTTTGGGATTAAAATAATCCGGCATAAATTTCATTGCGCATAATTTTTCGAGCGCTTCGAACGACTCCGGCACCGCGGCACCTTTTTTTACTTCAGCGAGCGTTTTAGCCAGAACGGCCGCGCCGTATGGATAATATTTGCAGCGCAGGAATTGATCGTATGCCCGCGCAAAATTAGGCATGGCGATAGCAAGCAATATATCGCCGACCGATTTAATAGGGTTAAGCAGCTTCCACAAAGACGGCTGGCCTCTTTCGGCAATTTCCTTCGACATTTTTTCTAAATGCGTCCTTAAATTATAAGGTTCATCTTTGTATTTAGTCAGATACACCGAAACGCTGTCGTAATAAGCGTTAAATATATCGACGCTATATTTTTTTCCTTCTTCGAGGCGGTCAGCCGGTATCTTATCGACCATTTCTGAATAATCAGTTTTGATTTTAGACTTCACAAAAACTTCGTATTCAAGAACATTTATAAACGAACGCCTTTCGCAATACATTATTTGCGACATATCCATTTCGTCATCGATTAATTTCAAAAGGCGCGCCGAATATTTTTCGTAAAATTCCGGGCTAAAATCACCGGCGGTTAAAATACGGCAAATATTTTCCTGCGCGGCTATATTTTTAACCGCTATACCTATCATAGCGGTGATAAGCATGCTTGCCTCTCCGTCTCCGTTCTGGATCATCTGGCCGAAACGCCACGCTAAAGTGGATAGTTTAAGTGCCTCTTCATAGCGTTTTTCCGATTCGAAGCGGCGCGACACCGCGGCTAAAACCCTTGCAATCGAACGGGTATATCTGAAATCGATTACCGGGCTGGTGCTTCTGAGCGCGGCATATTGCGCTTCGGAGGGCACGGGATTTTCGGCGTCGAGAATTTTATCGTAATTTTTAATGAAAGTATCTATTTCCACTTTATATTTATCATAAATTTTACCGCCGTATTCGCTCAACCGCCGAAGCTCGTCGTCAAGCAGATCGGCTTTGGATATAAAGCCGGCGATACCGTCGATATCTTTCAAATCGGTTTGAGTCAAATGCTGCATGGATTTCATGAAATTTTTATAAGCGAGCCTGTTTTTACCGTAGGCGGGCGTATCTTCGCCGAATGCAGCGGCCGGGGCAAAGCCCGAAAAAAGATTTAACGCGAAAGCGGCCGCCGTTAATGAAACGATAAGCGGGACCGCAAAAAAACGCCCGAAACCAAAGCCGGTTCTAAAAAAACGGGCCGTACCGCCAGTTAATTTCTGCTTCATAATTTCTCCTTTTTTTCTTAAATAAAATCAACGGTTGAATATATTTTGAATTAAAATCAGTCTATCAAATTAATTTTAATTAATCAATACGAAAGAATAAAAAAATAAAACAAAATCGAAGTAATGAAACCGAGCTTTCGAATAAATCGTCAAAATAATGCGTCAAAATAAAGTTGAATAATTAAGCATTATCTGGTAGAATATAATGCGTTAATAAATCAAACCACTTAAAAATATGGAGGAAAGTATGTATCAGAATTTTTCAATCGAAACGTTTGTTAAAGAGCACTTCCAGGCCTCGCAAAAAGCCTCTCTTATGAACGCATTCGCCGTAATTTCATCCAGAAACATCGATTTTTCGGATTATCTTTCATTTTTAAAACCGCCGGCGAACGTTGAAAATCTTCAAAAATACATTACCGACCACCCGGCCATCGAAATGCGCGAGCTCATATCGGTGCACGAGCCTATCGAATGTGAAAATTTAATAAATACGGGCATTATAGACAGCGTCGAAAAAGAATACGTTGAAGATTTCGACTTTCATCTTTTAAATTTCTACTTCGATATCAGGCCGAAATACAACCTGAAGCTCAATTCGGCGGCGGTCAACGTTTCATTTAACGATTTCGCCCTGCCATTGCTGAGGCCCCGTGTCATATCGCTTTTTCCGACGGCCGATATCTTCAAAAACGCCGTGCCTGTTTCCGGAAAAGTAATAGTAACCGGCGGCAAAGGCTTTCAATTTTTATCCGAATCCGAATACGAATCTTCTAAAGGTAAAAACGGCGAAGCCGACTTCGTTTACGATTACAAAGCCTCCCGTAAAGCCGTAATGTCGGCGCAGAGCGGAAGCGGATTTTTCTTTAAATTTTTTACGGACGAAAATTCAGGCGACACTCAAACCTTCCGTATAAGAGCTATTTTACTCAGACCGCGCGCGGTTAAAAAAATATTGATGAAAGCTAATTTTATAATAAATGAATTCCCGGTCGAATACCATTACGTAAGCGAAATACCGGTAATCGAATCGAGCGTTAAATAAATCCCGCAGGAGATAATAATGAGCTCAAATAAAGGATGCGTTTATATCGTAGGCGCCGGCCCCGGCGATTACGGTTTAATAACCGTAAAAGGCCTCGAATGCGTTCGGAAGGCTGATGTTTTAATATATGACCGCTTAGCCAGCGAAAAATTTATAAACGAAACTAAAGAAGGCTGCGAACTTATATACGCCGGCAAGCAGGCTTCGAATCACTCCATAGCCCAGGATAAGCTCAACGAATTAATCGCCTCTAAAGCCGAAGCCGGCAATATCGTAACCCGCCTTAAAGGCGGCGACCCTTATATATTCGGGCGCGGCGGCGAAGAAGCTCTGCTGCTCAAAGAACGCGGAATCCCTTTTGAAGTGGTACCCGGCATCTCAGCTTTTTCGGCGGTGCCGGCTTATGCCGGGATTCCCGTTACCCACCGCGGCTACACTTCCACTGCGGCGGTTATAACTGGCCATGAAGATCCTTTAAAAGTAGAAAGCGATATAAACTGGAAATCGCTCGCCGGCATCGGAACTCTAGTATTTTTTATGAGCGTTAAAAACTTAGCCGCAATATGCCGCAATTTAATATCTAACGGCGTGAGCGAAGGTACTCCCGCCGCGATAATCGAGCGCGGGACGACGCCGCTTCAAAAAACGCTTATATCCGATTTAAAAAATATAGCCGCAGCGGCTGAAAGTAAAAAAATAAACCCGCCTTCTATTTTTATAGTAGGCAAAACCGTGGGCCTTTCCGAACAGCTCAACTGGTTCGAGTCGAGGCCGCTGGCAGGCATAAAAATAATCGTGACGCGCGCCAGAGAACAGGCGTCGGAATTAAGCCGGCTGCTCGAACGACTCGGCGCGATGGTATATGAAACGCCCATGATAAAGCTCGAGGCGCCCGACGATGGTTATAAATCTCTTGACGCCGCGATCGCCTGCATAAAAAATTATGATTTAATAGTTTTTACCAGCGTCAACGGCGTTTCGCGCTTCTTAGAGCGCGTCTATAAAACAGGCGGCGACATTCGCTGCTTAGCGGGCCCGGCGCTTGCCGCCATCGGCGAAAAAACCGCCGCAGCCCTCAACGCGCGTTATTTAAAAACCGATATCGTGCCGCATGAATATAAGGCCGAAAACCTTGCGGAAAAAATAATCGAGACATATAAATCTAAAAAACTCAAAATACTTATCGCGCGGGCCCAGACGGCGCGCGATACGCTCATCGCAAAGTTAAAACAGGCCGGCCACGAAGTCTGCCTGGCTCACGCCTATAAAACCGTTCCGGCCGCTTCTGGCGCTTTCGACATCAAAGAGCTTTTAGCTTCGGGCGAAATCGACCTTGTAACATTCGCGAGTTCATCTACGGTCGATAATTTCGTAAACGCCGCAGGAGCCGATCTGATAGCAGCGGCGGCCGCTGATAAAAACCTTAAAATCGCCGCCATCGGCCCTATAACGGCGGATTCATGCAAAAAATACGGACTTACGCCCGATATTCAGCCGGAAAAATACACCATCGAAGCCTTAGTCGATGAAATCCGCTCTTATTACGGCGGCGCGCGCGGGGCTGCACGCCTGTGATGGAGCGCTATCTGCTGCTTTTAATAGCGCTTGTTACTCCGGTTATTTATTCAAAAATAACGCAGGACTCTTTTTTATTTCCAAAAGAGCTTTTTTTCATGGCGGCTATCGCCTTTATTTACCTGTACAGAAGTTTGAAACTTTACACCGATAAAACTGCGCAAACGCTTTATTTCAGCGCGCTCGACCTGATATCGCTCGCCTTAGTTTTAATTTGCGCGGTTTCGATAGCCGCCCGGCAGGATTTTTATCCGGCGCTTCATCCATTTATAACCGTTATAGCTGCCGCGGTTTTTTATTGCGAGCTTAAATTTTTCAGCAGGCTTAATTTTATTTTAAATAAATTCACCGACTGTTTAATATTTTCGGGCCTTCTTGGAGTTTTATACGCCTTTTTGCAATATTACGGACTCGATTTTATATTCGGCGGCGCCGCGCCTGCCGATAAAATGAGGCTTTTTTCTTTTTTCGGCAATAAAAATTATTTCAGCGAATTTTTAACCGCGGTTATATTTCTAATAGCGGCTAAAATATTAATATTGTCCCTGTACGGCGCACGCGGCGGCTTTATCAAAAAACGGCGGGCCGCTCTCTGGTTTTATTATACGGCGCTTATTTTATATTTTGCCATGATATTTATAATACAATCGCGCGCCTCGTTTTTAGCTCTGGCCGCGGGCTGCCTTTATTCAATAATCATGATAGCCCGCAACGGCCGCCTGCGTTCGTTTTTAACCTCGAACCGCCGCCTTTTCGCCGGCGGAGCCGCCGCGCTTATAATAGCGGCCGCCATTTTTTCGACGGCCACCCCGTTCACCCGCGATAAAACCGATCTAATTCAAAGGTTATCCTCTATTTTTGATTTAACCGCCGAACGCAATATCGCCATCCGCTTCGATATATGGCACGCGACGGTTAAAATGATCCGCGATAACTTCTGGACGGGCTGCGGGCTCGGATATTTCAAAATGAATTTTTTAGATTACCAGAGCCTTTTATTTAAAGAAAATTCAAATTTATTTTATGAAAACCAGTTTTTCGCCAAAGCCAATCAGGCCCATAACGAGCTGCTGCAAATATTTTGCGAATTGGGTATTTTCGGCTTTTTATCGGCCTTAGCTTTTATAGCAGTCCTTATTTACGGCTCGAATAAAGCGCTGTCTTCCTATAAAAAGCCCGCCGCCGCCCGCAGATATATTGCTGTTTTATTCGTTTCAGCTTCGCTTATAAGCGTTTTTATTCACTCGCTGTTCGCCTTTCCGCTGCACATACTTCCGACCGCGTTAGTATTTATAACCTGCGCCGTATTATCCGACCGGCTCGCATTCAGCCGGACCGAAGGCCGTTATAGATATTTATTCACCGCGCGCTATACTCTCGATCCTTTCAAACTCAACGCAATTATAGTTACCGCCGCCGCTACGCTTGTTTTATTAATGCTCGCCGCCGCCGCGCCCGCCTATATCACGGCTAACATCAACATGAAAGCGGGGCTCGACTGTCTTAAGCTTAACATGACTCACAAAGCGGGAGCATATCTTCGAAAATCGATAAAGGCGAATCCGTTCAACGGTGAAACGCGCTACTACATGGGAATATATCACATGCAAAACAATGAATACGACGCGGCTGTAATCGAATTTATGCGCTCGCTGCAAAGCGAGTCCGACCCCAACATATATTCTAATATTGGTTTAGCCTTTTATAAAATAGGCATGTACAACCATGCCGCCGAATATATGAAAAAAGCTCTTGCCATAGCACCTCACAATTTATACTACCTGCTGAATTCGGGCTGCATTTATCAAAAAAAGCAGGATTACAGCACAGCAATTGAATATTTTCAGAAAGCCTTAACTTATGCCTCCACGCCGGAAGCGGCGGTAAATCTCGGCCACGCATATTACTTGATGGGCATGCACGATAAGGCGGCGGCGGCATTGTCGGAAGCGCTCCTTCGCTACGGCGCGCTTCCGCGCTACGCCGAAAGAATATATTATATTCTCGGCCTTTCATACATGGACTCTAAAAATTATAAAAGCGCCGCGCAAAATCTGAAAAACGCGCGCGCGCTGAATCCGGACAATTCCGATTACGCTCTCAACCTCGGGCTCACTCTTATCTTCGAAGGCAAAACCTCTGAAGCTGAAATTCTATTCGGCGAGTATCTGAAGAAAGATTTTAACGATTTGATCGCTTATAACTTAGCCGGTTTATATTACGGCGAGCGCCGTTTTTTTGACGCGCTGATAATTTTAAATAAATTAAAAAAGGACGCCGAAGAAAAAACGGATGCCGGCGAAGTCGAAAACAATCGTCTTTACAGGCGTACTCTGGATTTAATAAACGCGGTTAACCGCCAAAAAAATTCAAAATAATAAATAAAATCATTTAATTACCGATAAGGTTAATTATGATATTATATCCAGATAAACCGGAACGGATATCTAAAATATTTTCGGTCTGCTCGATATGTTCAAGACGCGAAACGGAGCGGTTGATAAAAGAAGGCCGCATATCGCTCAACGGCGCGACCGTAATCGAAGCCGGCACTAAGGCCGTAATCGGGCGCGATAAAATTTATATGGACGGCGTTCTTTTAAATTTAAAGACGGGCGGCGGCGCCGAAGGATTCGAATATTACATATTGAACAAGCCGGCCGGCTATCTTACCACCTGCGACGATCCGTTCGGCCGAAAAACGATATTCGATTTATTGAGCGTGAAAAAACATTTTTTTCCCGCGGGCAGGCTCGACCTTAATTCCCGCGGCTTAGTGCTGATAACTAACGACGGTCTTCTATGCGGCTTAGTGACGCATCCGGGCAATATGATCGAAAAAGAATATATGGTTACCATAAACACGGAATTAAGCGATGCGGACATAAAAAAACTCGAAGCTGGAATTACCTACGAAAACGAAACCTACAGGGCGCTTAAAATCAGTAAAATTAAAAACAGAGTATATAAAATAATTTTAAACGAAGGCAAAAAACGCGAAATCAGGCAGATGATAAAAGCCTGTAAAGCACGAGTAGAAGACCTTTTCAGGGTAAAAATAGCCAATCTTTCGGTTGCCGGGCTTAAAGAAGGCGCCAGCCGCAAAATCACCCCGGCTGAATTATCGGAATTAAAAAAATTAACCGGCTACGAAAAAGCTTCCGGCGATAAGGCATTAACAATTATAGACGTATAAAATTAACTTAGTAAGGAATGATTTAATGCAAAAAAGAGTAGTATTAGATAACGGGATGACGCTTGTAGTGGAAAACACTTCGAGCGTGCGCTCGATATGTATCGGCGTATGGGTAAAGGCGGGCGCCATATATGAAACCCCCGAATTAAACGGGGTTTCACACTTCATCGAGCACATGCTTTTTAAGGGCACGAAAAAACATACGGCCCGTCAGATCGCCGAGACGATGGATTCGATAGGCGGACAGATAAACGCTTTTTCAGCAAAGGAATTCACCTGCTTTTTCGCTAAAGTGCGCGACCAGCATATGGAAATGGTTATTTCGCTCTTAGCCGACATGCTTCAAAACTCGTTATTTGATAAAGACGAGATAGAGCGCGAAAAAAACGTGGTCATCGAAGAAATTAAAATGTATGAAGACGCCCCTGACGAACTCATTCATGATATATTTTCACAATCGCTGTGGAAAAATCATTCGATCGGCCAGCCGATACTCGGCACGCTCGAAACGGTAAGCGGTCTCGGCCGCGATAAAATAATGGATTATTACGCTAAAAATTATCTTGCGCCGAATATGCTTATAACGGCCGTAGGCAATTTTAAAATATCAAAATTCAGCTCGCTGATTAAAAAATATTTCAAGTTCGACGGCGACGATAAATTCAGTTCGTCAAAGGTAAAGCAGCCCGATTATAAAATCGAAAAAAATCTCAGGGAAAAAAATATCGAGCAGGTGCATTTAGTACTTGGCGCTCCCGGCATCAACGAAGCCGATAAAGACCGTTACAAACTTTACGTGCTCAATTCGATATTCGGCGGCTCGATGAGTTCAAGGCTGTTCCAGGAAATACGCGAAAACCGGGGCCTTGCCTATTCGATATTTTCTTACGCCACTTTATATAAAATGGCCGGGCTTTTTGCCATATACGCCGGCTGCGGTTATAAAGACATCGAAGTGGTCACAAAACTCATTCTCGACGAAATCGAAAAAATCAAAAAAAACAATATTACAAAAATAGAATTAACGCGCGCCAAAGAGCAGTTAAAGGGAAATATAATACTGTCGCTCGAAAGCATAAATTCGCGCATGAACCGCATGGGACGCAATGAAATTTACTTTAACCGCCAGATCGCTATAGACGAAGTTCTCGACAGTATCGACGCGGTTTGCGAGCAGGATATTTCTTATATGGCCGGAAGACTCTTTAAAAAAGGAAAGATGGCCCTTTCTATAATCGGGCCGCCCGACAAAGATAAAAACCTCGCTAAGGCAATTAAACTCGTAAAATAAAAAGGAGAGATCAATGAAAATCAATCAATTAAGAGTAAGCGCTATTCAAAAAAAATTAAGCGCCGAAAAACTCGACGCCATTTTAATATCTAAAATGGAAAACATCCGCTATCTTTCTTCATTTTCGGGCTCGACCGGATATATGATAGTGGACCAAAAAAACGCTTATATTTTCGTAGATTTCAGATATATCGAACAGGTAAAAAAGGAAACTTCGAAAATTGAAATTATTCAAACCAGCAGGTCACAATCAGGCGAAGTATGCGAATTCATCAAAAAGAAAAAATATAAAAAAATCGGCGTCGAAGGCGGCCATTTAAGCCTCAACAATTTCAGGGCCTTCGAAGAACAGATCGCCAAATCGCAAAAACTTATAGCCACGGCGGCTTTTATTGAAAACGAACGAATGGAAAAATCGAAAGACGAAATCACGCTTATTAAAAAAGCCGTCGATTTATCTGACCTCGCTTTTTACCAGATGATATCGAAGGGCAAAGAAAATTTTATCAATAAAAGCGAAAGTGAAGTAGCCGCCAAACTTGAATATTACATGAAATGCGGCGGGGCGCAGTGTCCGTCATTCGAATCCATTGTAGCTTTTGATACCAACAGCGCTTATCCGCATTATAAGCCGTCATCCGAGGTTATCGTGAAGCCTAAAAGCAAAAAAGCCGGTGACGGATCTTTTCTGAAAATAGATTTCGGCGCTAAATTAAACGGCTACTGTTCGGATATGACAAGAACCGTTTTCATAGGCAAGCCGTCTCAAAAACATATAGATATCTATAAAATAGTACTCGAAGCGCAGCTTACGGCCATCAGCATGGCAAAACCCGGCATGAACGGTATGCAGATCGATAAAATAGCCCGTGACGTAATAACTAAGTACGGCTATAAGGATAACTTCGGCCACGGTTTAGGCCACGGCGTCGGCCTTGAAATACATGAAGGCCCGACGGTATCGTCTCTCGGTGAAGTTATCGTCAAGGAAAATACGGTGTTTACGATCGAACCGGGAGTTTACATTCCCGGCTTCGGCGGCGTGCGCATCGAAGACATAGTGGTCATGGAAAAAAAGGGATGCAAAATACTCACGAAAACCACGAAAGAAATCATAATAATTGAATAAAATCGGTATTTATGGTACAATATATGTAACAGGAGGTGTTAATATGATGCAATTATGGCCGCTTAAAACAAACGCAACGCGGAATAAATTTAAAATATGCGCCGCAGCGCTCGCTTTAACCGCATTTTTATACGGCGGCGCTTCAGCCGACTCCACCGTGACGATTCCGGTGCCCGACACGGTCGCTAACGAAAGTAAAAACCTCGTTCTGACGATTACCGTTCCTACTTCGCTTGAAAAAACATATCAGCCGGTAGCGCCGAAACCCGAAGACAAGCCTAAAAAAAATAATTTCAATAAATATTTCGATTTAAACCCGTTCCCCAATATGGTAAATAACGAAGAGGTGGCCGTACTCCGGCGTTTTGTAAACAAAGGCGTTATCGAAGATATCTCGGCGGTATCGGTCAAAAAAAATTTCGTGGCCAATAATTACGAAATGGGCCGTTCATTAGCTTCGATAATCAATATGGCGCTTCGTTCGGCGCCCGACCAGCTCGCGCGCGCGGGCGTAACCCGCTCTGATATTTTAGATCTGCTCAAAGTGTTCGATAACTACACTAAAGAACTCAGAATGTTTAATATTGGCATGAAAGACCGCGAACGGCTGAGTAAGTTATCAAATAAACTGAGCTTCACCGACGGTGAAGTTAAAGTTATTAAAGTTGAAACCAACGATATAGGAAGCACGGTAATTCATCTTACGCTTAACGATCAGAAAGGAAAATACAGGCCGCAATACCTTTCTAAACTCGAACCTTTGCCGCCCGCCGAAACGCAGGCGCCCGGCGAAAATAAAAACGAGACCAACCTCAACCCCGACAGCCTTCAGTTTTCGACCACATCGAAACCGCCTCAAGGTAATTCCGGCCCCGGCTTCGATAATCCCGACAGCACTAACAACAATAATAATAACACCGGCAATAACAATAACGGAAATGAGCCGCCGGATCTTCCTCTGCCGCCGGGCATAGATGAACCGGAACTTCCTCCGCCGCCTATGGATTTTTAATTCATAACGCGATCATAAAACCCTTATAAAAATCCGGCGCTCTGCGCGCATCATGCGCAAAGCCGCCGGATTTTAATTTTACTTATTTTAATAACCTATTTAATTTTTTTGCCGGCGATAATCTTTTCTCCGCTCGCAGTCCTCGTCGCCTACGGCGACTGCGGAGGCTTCGCTCCGAAAAATTATCACCGGCATCAGCATTATTAATCAATTTCGTTTATCATATACAAAAATAAAATTGACACATCAAAATAGTTGTGATAGACTATCAAAAGACTAATTATAGCGACAAAAATATAAATCCATATTCAAAGGAAGCGGTGATTGATAATGTTAAAAAAATGTTCCAGCGGACCCCGTCTGAGGTTGTTTTTAACCATATTTATTATTGTGTCGGCCGGTTTCGGCTTTTTCGGAACCTCATCCGCCGGGACGGCGGATTTATGGAAAAAAGTTTATGAAGCCGATAACAACGGCCTTCCCAAAACGGCCGCGGAACATTTAAAAGAAATTTATAAACAGGCGCTCTCCGAAAAAAAATACGGCGAAGCGCTCAAAGCTATATGCAAGCAGATAGTTAGCGAAACTACTATAGCCGGCAACAAACCGGAAGAAAAAATTAAAAAACTCGAAGAAGAAATACTTACGGCGGCCGATGAAATGAAGCCCTTAATGCGCGCCGTTTTAGCACAATGGTACTGGCATTATTTTTCGCGCAACCGTTACCGTTTTATAAACCGGACGGCGACCGCTGGATTAGACGAAAAAGACTTTACCACATGGGACCTTCCAAAATTATTCAAACACATTTCATCCATTCAGCAAAAACTAATTTCCGATTCTCAACAATTTAAAACCGTTAAAATATCGGTTTTTTCAGAAGTCCTCGAAAAGGGCACCGTTGCGGAAAAAATACGCCCCACCCTTTTTGATTTCATAATGCACCGCGCGCTCGAATTTTACATGTCCGCCGAACAGGCGGCCGCTCAGCCGCAGGACGCCTTCGAGATACGCGCCGACTCGGGCGCCTTCGACGATGCGGTTAAGTTCCTTTCATATTCACCTGAAACTACCGACACTTCATCCGCAAAATTAGCCGCCATAAATATTTTTCAAAAACTTCTCGATTTCCACCAGAACGACGAAGATAAAGACGCATGGCTCGATATAGATATCCTAAGGCTTAATTACATCAAAAACGTATCGATCGGCGAATCTAAAACCGAATTGTATATCAAGCGCATGAAAGAAATCGCCGAAGAATATAAAAGCTCGGAACTATCGAATCTGGCTCGTTATTACTGGGCGAAAGAAATAAAGGATTCCGGAGATTTGACGCAGGCGCTTAAAATAGCCGAGGGCGCATCGGAGTTTACCACTTACGGCGGGGCGCTATGCGCAGGCATTATCGAATCGATCAAAGCGAAAGCTATCGGAATTAAATCCGAAAAATCAGTACCGTCAGACGCTAAATTCAGTATCGATATCAACTACAAAAATATAGACGCGGTTACCTTCAGAGTGTACAAAGATGACTGGCACGAATACATCAAAGAAAACAGCCGCAAAAATTTCAGCTGGATCGATCAGAGCGAATTAAAAAAGATGCTTGAAAACGATAGACCGGTCTCTGAATGGAGCCTGCCGCTGACTCCGGCGGCAGATTACGGGTCCATCGACGCTAAAGTAGATGCGCCGCCTCTTAAACCCGGTTTTTATAGATTATTGGCCAGTTATAAAAAAGATTTTTCAAATTCAGACAACTGCATACAGCATTGCTTTTTATGGGTAAGCGATATATCGGTGGTAACGCGCTCGCGCGACGGCTTCGTCGAAGGCTTCGTCCTTGAAAGCGTAAGCGGCGCCCCGGTCGCAAAAGCCGACATTAAAATTTACGGCACACGCGAGGAATACCTAAATAACCGTTACTCGCGCGAAACCGAAGTTATCCAATCGGCTCAGACTGACGAAAACGGGCAGTTTTCGGTGCCCTATAAACGCATGGACCGCTACTATTCGGGTTATATGGTTTACGCTTCTGACGGCAAAGGCTCTGAAATATTCGATCCGAACGGCCTATCATCCTACGAAACCGGCCGGGCGGGCGGAACTTACGCATCTTATATATTCACCGACCGCGCTATTTACCGGCCCGGCCAGACGGTCAATTTCAAAGGCATAGCCATAAGCGCCATGAGAGGCAATAACGACTATAAAGTAGCGGCCAATCACAGCGTCACGGTTGTATTCAAAGATAAAAACCATCAACAGGTCGAAAAATTAGACTTAACCACCAACGATTACGGCTCTTTTTCCGGATCGTTCACCGCGCCCGCCGACCGCGGCACGGGAGTTATGTACATAGAAGCCCAGAGAATCAGGGGCCAGGCAAGCATTAGAGTAGAAGAGTACAAGCGCCCGAAATTCATCGTAGAGATCAAAAAACCCGAACAGGGATTCAAGCTCGGCCGGGAAGTTGCCGTAGAAGGTTCAGCAATGGCTTATACCGGCGCCCCGATTGATTCGGCCTCCGTTAAATACCGCGTGGTGCGGGAAGTAAGAATGCCCTACTGGTTTGATTTTTACTTCAGAGGCTATTCACGCCATTCGCGCGCCGAAACCCGCGAAATAACCAACGGCAGCGTTAAAACCGGCGTTGACGGCAAATTTATAATTAAATTTACGGCCGCACCCGACGAAAAAATATCGCAAAATGAAGACCCGACTTTCGATTTCAGAATTTATGCCGACGTGACCGACAGCGCGGGTGAAACAAGAAGCGCCGCAACGAGCATAAGGCTCGGATATAAAACCATGGAAGCCGTTCTCAGCGCCGATGAATGGCTGACGGGCGGCGCGCCGGTGTCGATAGGGATCGAAACTTCTACCCTCGACGGCACCGCGCTCGACGCGGAAGGCGTCGTCGAAATATATTCGCTGAAACAGCCTGAAAAACCTGTCAAAGCCGAATTAAATCCGGATTATTTTTACTACTGGTTTTATAACTTCCAGAAAAAAGCCGATAAAAATCCAGGACTTTCAGGCGATTCAAACACTTCTAACTGGGCTTTATGGCCGGTTGACGCCGTAGTAGATAAAAAAGGGTTTAATAAAAAAGCCGGCGAATCTTTAAAAATCGATTTCAATTTAAAACCGGGCGTATATAAAGCGGTTTTAAATACCAACGACAGCGCGGGCAATAAAATAACGGCGTTCGTTCCTTTTATGGTAAATGATATTAAAGCCGAAAAATTCGGAGTGAAGGTCCCGCATTACTTTATAAGCCGCTCTCAAAGCGTCGAAGTCGGCGATAAATACCAGGGCTTCTGGGGCAGCGGATACGAAAGCGGCCGCATCTTCATAGAAATGCTCGTCGATAATAAGATAATCAAAAAATACTGGTCGCCCGCGGGCGCGACCGCGCATTTAATCGAAATACCGGCCACCGAAGAGCTGCGCGGCGGCTTTACGGTGCTGGCCACTTATGTCCGTGAAAACAGGCTTTATACTGAACAAGTGAGAGTCGATATTCCCTGGTCCAATAAAAAATATGACATCTCCTTTGAAACTTTCCGCTCGAAACTTCTTCCCGGCCAGAACGAAACCTGGTCGATCAAGGTTAAAGGGCCCGGCGCCGAACTAAAGGCTGCGGAATTTCTCGCCGCGCTCTACGACGAATCGCTCGACGCATTCGTAAAACACGGCTGGCCTTCGTTTGGCGGATTATTCAGGAGCGACCGGACGGGCGTTTCGCACCGTTTTTCGAACGCGCTTTCACATTATTCGACTTACATAAGCAATTGGGGAGTACATACGGGCGTTCCTTTAAGAACTTATGACTCTTTCCTGCACGAAATAACGCAGAATTTCTTCGGCTATGACTATTACGACGACGAAGACAGTTTCGGCGGCGGGCGCATGCTTAAAAAGAGCGAAGGCGGAATGCGTTTTAAATCTTCCGCACGCGCGCTGAATCCCCCGGGCGCATCCGCACCCATTGCGGAATCAGCTATGCCGGCCGCTAAATTGTCGATGGCGGACTCCGAGGAAAAAAGCGTCGGTTCAAAAGACAAAGGCGGCCTGAGCGCTCAATCGGCCGTACCTGCGCCTCCGCCAGCGGAAACTCCCGCCCCCGATCTATCAAAAATAGCCGCCAGAAGCAATCTTAATGAAACCGCGTTTTTCT
>CAYTCW010000087.1:0-18606 GCA_964436235.1 uncultured bacterium | reverse complement strand
CCTTCGCGCGCGCTGCGCGCGAAGGCAAAACTATCAAAAGGCATGAAAGAAGTTCATGGCAGGAAAAAGAAAGATAAAAGAAAGATAAAAGAAAACTTCGAAGCCGGCATTAAAAAACGCTCAAAATAAAAAGGCTATGATAATAGCCTTTTTATTCAGGGAGAGTAAAGGGGGAAACGGGGGAGAAGAGAGGGCCATTGGTCCTTTCTTCTCCCCCGTCGCGGTCCTGTAAACAACAGATAAGGTCGATAAAAAAACAAAATAAATAAATAAACTTCTTGACATACGGATAAAAATAATATATAATATAAATACTTAGGCACGTAGCTCAGCTGGCTAGAGCACTACCTCGACACGGTAGGGGTCAGCGGTTCAAATCCGCTCGTGCCTATTTTTTTAATTAACGAATCTTTTTTTCAGGTATATATTATGACGATATTCCAGCAGAGCGAAGGCCGGCGCAGTGAACGATATTGTGTGAGGCCTTCTATTATAATAGGTCTTGGCGGTACCGGAACGGAAATATGTCTTAAGCTTAAGAAATTGATTACTGAAAGGGCCGGTCCCGATTTTTCGTTAGTTAAATTTTTAATTTTCGATACTGACGTAATGGATATAATGGGCGTTAAGACTAACGCCGCCAATGAACATATCGCTCATAATCAAATCAAATCGACTTTTACGCCTAATGAGTTTTATCATCTTACTGTCCGCGACGTTGAGGGCATCATAAAAAATGCCGAAAAGCATCCGCACATCTTTTCGTGGTTTCCTAAAAATCTTGAATTCAAAGATATATCCAACGGCGCCAATCAAATAAGGCTGCTCGGCCGTCTTGCTTTGTACTGGAATATTTCACAGGTTATAGACGCGCTTAACCGCGTAAAAAAAGAGGTATCTTCCATTAAAAATAAAACCGCGGCCAGCGAGCGCGGTTATGATTTGCAGGAAGGTCTTTCGGTCTATATAATGAGTTCGCTTTGCGGCGGTTCGGGTTCGGGGATGTTTTTAGATATGGGTTATATAGCGCAGAATTTCATTGAAAACTGTGAAATAAATTCATGTTTAGTAATGCCTTCGATATTTCAGATCGAGCAGCAATCGAGTATCGACGCTAATTCTTATGCCGCGCTTAAAGAGCTCGACTATTTAATGACCGCGCAGAATTTCGATTTGAATTTAGGGCCGCAGTACGAGTCAAAATCTTTTAAGACGAAGCCTTTCGACCGTTGTTATCTTATCGATTCGTGGACCGAGTCTTCGCTTCACATAGAAAGCGTCGAAAGTCTTTGTGAAACCGCGGCAAATGTAGCTTTCTACGATTTTATGAGCGTCGCCGGCAAGCGCCACAGGAGTGTTATCGATAATATTAAATATAAACTTAATGGCAGGATATGCGATCGCATGGCGGCTTATTCGAGTTTCGGCCTGTCGAGTATTTTTTTTGACGGCCATAAGGTTAAAAAAACATGTGCAGCCATATTAGCGGAGGAATTCAGTTCTAAGTTCATTAAATTATGCGATAAAAAAAGCGTTAAAAACAATGTGAATGAATTCATCAGATTAAATAAGATCAATGAAGAAGTGACTGACGACGTTATAACTTATATGCGTTTTGACGGCCGCGCGCCGGTTAAAATTATTAAAAATCCATCTGATTTTGATAGCGTTTCATCCGATCAGATGCTTTCTGAAATTCAAAAATGGTATTCGGGGCTTAAAAATATCTATATGCCTGAAAAGTATAAGGTAATGGATCAAAACCTTGAAAAATTATCGGAATTCGTAATAAAAAATCTTGAAAAAGAAATTGACGAAATTCTTTCGGAGCGTTCTTCGGGCATTAATTATGCGCAGCAGTTTTTAAGTTCTCTCGATATAATGCTTCATTCATTCGCAGATATGCTTTCAGGCGAAGCGCAGAAAATCCGCGATCAGAAAAAGCAGTTATTGATAGCTATAAAGGTGAATAAAGTGACGGAGCTGCTCGGTTCGTTTCTTTCTTATTTGATATACCGTTCAAAAATAACTGAAGCGCGTGACGATTTGATATATGAAATGGCAAAAGAGATTAATTTAGACATCGAGATTTATTCGCGCGAGCTTGCCATTGCTTTTTACGGCCGCATTTGTTCGCGCATCGCGGAGATCAGCGGCAAAATAGTAGCGCCGCTTAACGATTTCATATCGAATTGCGAAAAAGAATTCGAAAAGAAAGCGTGCGAGTTGTTAAACCCTCGTTCTAACGCGGAGGTTCTAACGCAAAAGCGTGTTAAATGTTCGGCGGCCGATATCAAAAAAATATACGAAAAAAATTGTCCACAGGATATGGATGAGGTTATTAACAAGTTTTTAAGCGCGGTTTCCGGTCCCGTGAATTCATGGGACTTATCTAAAAAAGAAGATATCGCATTAAAGATATTTGATTATTGCCAGTCGTTTTTTGCGGCGGTTGACGAAGTATCGATAATGCGCCTCATGGTCGAGGACGGCAGCGCTCCCGACATAATAGACGATCTAATGCGTTCGGCGGCCCCCATGTGGTCGTATTCGACCGTAGAGATGCCTTCAGGCACTCAGATAGATGAAATAGCCATCGTTTCAATTCTCGAAGAAAGCCGTCCGGAGTTTATAAAATATTTAAGAGACCAGAATAAAGCGGTTTTCAATCCTTCTATCGATAATCACGCAGTAAGCGTGATGCGTTTCAGGCATGCGCTTCCGCTGTTCGCGCTTCCCGCGGTCAAACGCGACCTTAAGCCGGCATATGAAATGTTTAAAAGCGGCTCCGGTCCGAATACACCTGTAAAACCGCTTCATATCGATGAAAAATATGAAGATATTCCCGAAATAGTAATATCGTAATTTAGAATTTTTATACAATGGAAATGATATCGATGAAGAGCGTTTTAAAAAAAACGGCCGGTGCGTTCGCTTGGTTTTTAATTTTAACAGGCGTGCCGGTTTTCTTTATATTTATCGATATATTTTCCGGCGGCGGCGAGGCTTTTGCGGCTAAAAAGAAGGGTAAAAGCGCCGCGTCGAAAAGCGCGCAGTCTAAAAAGAACGAGGCGGCTTCTTATCCGGGTGTAGAAATTATCGCCGACGATGTTTTTATTTACAAAAAGGGAATTTCATACTATGAAAACTCCGATTATCTAAAGGCGTGTGAATATTTCAGATATATAAAAGAGAAGCGTCCGGCTTCTTTTTATTATGACATTTCAATTTATTTATGCGGCGAATCTTATAAAAAATCCGGCAAAGAAAGTTTAGCCGTTGAAAATTATCTTTATCTTCTCGAAAAATGTCCGGCTTCGACTCTGTGCGCTGAAGCGAGGCACTCGCTTGCCGATATTTATAAACGAAAAGGCTTATCGGGCGAAGCTATCAAATATTATAAACAACTGCTTGATATTCACCCTCAATCTTTCTGGGCGGAAGAAGCGCGCGCCTTTTTAAAATATAACAGCGTATCGCAAAGTGCGCCGCAGCCTGATTATTCTCGTCGAAAGCAGACGGAGA
Source organism: uncultured bacterium (assembly GCA_964436235.1). Classification (GTDB taxonomy): domain Bacteria; phylum Muiribacteriota; class UBA9980; order UBA9980; family UBA9980; genus UBA9980. The sequence goes on along the minus strand of CAYTCW010000087.1, from coordinate 15,081 downwards.
TTTATGAAGAGATCAAGCCGGATTCCGTGCGTGCCGGCGGCGATAAAAAAACATCCGCGGCGGCGGAGGCGCTTGATTCGGTGACTTCATTCGATTCGATCGATTTTAATTCGCTCGGCCTCGATACGTATATAAGCGGGCGTCGTGAATATGAACCCGTCGATTATGGCGGCGCCGATCTGAGTTTATATCGTGACGGCCTTAAATTTCATGAAATTAAAAATTACGGCAAGGCCAAGTGGTGTTACCAGAGGCTTATTATCAGATATAAAAATTCTTTATGGTATCCTAATTCTTTTTATATGCTTGGCGCCTGTTATTTAGCTGAAGGCGATGCGAAGGCGGCCGTGAGGTTTTATTCGGCGGCGCTTATATATGCTAAGGACGCGGGGTTTATAAATGAAGTTAAAAATAATCTTGCCGATCTTTTATTCAGTGACGGCCAGTATCTTTTAGCTCTGCGTTATTACGAATCTTTGATCGCAACGGCGGGCGATAAAGAGCGTATGATGCAGCTTTTTTTTCTGATAGGCGAATGTCATACCAGAACCGGCAATTATGAAATGGCGGCAAAGGCTTATGCGCGTGTGGCGTTAGAAGGCGCGGCGCCGGGCGCTTCGATTCAAAATAAAGGTTCGGCGGCGGCCGTCGTTAAACGCGGCAAAGGAGCGAGCGCAACGGACGCCGATGTTAAATTCGTTAAAACTATTTCGCCGCAGTTAAAAATAAATATCGATGAAGGGGTTAATGAATTTAACGCCGGCAGGTATTTAAAAAGCATTTCTTTCTTCGAGCGCGTTCTGGTTGAAAATCCTGACGAGGCAGAATGTTTCTGGTACCTGGCGTTGAGTTATAATCAGATTGAAAAAACCGAACGGGCCGTCGGGTATCTGCAAAAATATATATCGCTCATTTCAGCCGATAAAAGCGAGCAGAATATTAACGCGCTGAAACAGGCTTATTCCACTCTGGCTTACATTTATATCAAAGACAACAGGTTTGAGGAAGCGCGCTCGCAGTATCTTAGTATTATAAGTTTAGACTCGACTTCTTCCGCAGCTATTTCAGCGCGCGAAGCGCTTAAAAGAATCGATATAATAAAAAAAAGAGCTGCGGACGCCGATACCGGCCATAATTAACGGCGTTTTTTATCAGTCTAAAAAATGAAAAATAATAAAAATAGAATGAAAAAAAGAAATTATAAGGAAATCTGTGGTGTTGAGTAAACAAATAAAGATAGTATCAAAAATAATACGAAGCAGGATTACCATACCGCATTTATTTACAGTTACATTTTTAACCATATTTGTACTACATTGTATTTATTGTCCGTGCTCTGCAGCGGCTAAAGGTCTCGACTTGAAAAAAACCGAAAATTATTTTTACGACAAATTCTATCCCGATTGTAACGCTGATGCGAAAGTCATAGAAAATTATGATTTAGCGGTAAGGGCTTTCGAAAAAAAAGATATAATAAAAGCTTTATTTTATTTAAACAATGTGTTAAAATATTCTCAGTTTTCAAAAGAAGCGCTTAATTTGTATGGCGTTGTTTTGATGTATGAAGGCGATTTTGAAAATGCCCGGGAGCTTTTCAGAAGTTCGATCAATCATGGCGGCAGTTATAAATGGCCTTATATCAACCTCGGCGTAATTAATTATCAACTCGAAAAATGGCGGGCGCTCGAAGAGGTTAGCGCAAATTATTTAAGACACGATGCCGGCGATTTCGAGGCTAACTTAGGAATGGGAATTGCCGCATTTCATCTGTTTTGTTATCAAGACAGCGACCGGTATTTAAAAATAGCGTATGATTGCGATAAAAACGCGGCAAGCAAAGATTTTATAAGCGTGTTAAACGATTACCGGGCAAGGGTTAGAGCTAAATTAAGACGGCTTTATTGACAATAAATAAAATAAAAAAATAAACCGAAATAAAATAAAAAAATCCAGGGAGGAAAAAGATGTCTATATTTGCAACAATGCTGGGATTATCCGCTGAAGAATATTTCAAGCAGGGCGACATTTATTTTAATGAAGGCCGTTTCGGCGAAGCTAAAATTGAATTTGACAAAGCCGACGAGCTTACGCCCGAGTCGGAAAAAGAAAAAAAGGAAGCTATCGAAGCAAAAATAATCGAATGCAAGAAAAAATTATCTTTGATCCATCTGGAAATGTCAAAAAATTACCAGCAGGCCGATAATTATGAAAAAGCCGTTGAATCGCTCGAAGTGGCTTTAGAGTTAAGCGATAAATCTTATGACAGCTATAAAGAAATACAGCGCGAGCTCGATCATTCAAGAATAAAGATGTTTCAAAAACACTCCGATACGCAGGCCGAGCCTTTAATTAAACGCGCCGACGAATTTTTTAAAGAAGGTTCGTTCAGCGAAGCCATGGTTGAATATCGCGAGGCTCTTAAACTTTTAAAATATTATCAGGAATCCGAAGATGAGCTTAAAAAACACGCGCATCTCAAATTGAGCGAATGCGAAACTAAACTTGCCGAGCCTTACGTTGAAAGGGCCAAAAATTTCATTGAAACCGAAATGTACGAAGAAGCGCTTACCGAGCTTGACGAAGCGCGCGAGATTCTCGACGACGACAATAAACTCAGGCAGCAGATCGATAAATTAATATACGAAGCGCACAAGAAAAAAGGCGCCGGCGAAGCGGCTTTTGAAGAAGATTTCATTTCAAAGCAGGAATGGGACGAAGCTATGGAAGATTACAAAGAGCTTCTCAACCTGTATTTTAATTATTCTTACACCGATTCAGACCCGTTTTACCCGGTGCATCGCAATAAATACGAAGAAGGCTTTAAAGAAGCTAAAAAGCGTCTCGGCAATTTATACGTTAAGCGCGCCGAAGGGCATTTTAATAAAAATAAATTCGCCGTCGCGTTAAAATATTTTGTAGAAGCTGAAAAGTTTTTTGAAGAAGAAACGCCGGAAGTCGTTTATGTGGGCGAAAAAATAGAGCAGTGCAAGAGTAATATAAAATAGTCATAGTAATCATCACAAATTAAAATGAGTATTGCATTTATAGTTGAATTAGTGCGATACTTATTTTGGTGATTGAATATGCCAGTATCAGAAAAATTATTACAAAAAATAGAAACGCTGCCTACATTACCCATTGTCGTTACAAGGATAATGCAGCTCGTTGAAAATCCGAAAACCGCCGCGGTCGAGATAAGTAAAGTAGTGTCTCTCGACCCGGCATTGACGGTTAAAATTTTAAAGATCGTTAATTCGGCTTATTACGGATTTCCGAAGCAGATTACCACTATTACTCACGCGATAATGATTCTGGGTTTTGAAGACGTTAAGAACATAGCCATGGGTATTTCGGTTTTTGATATATTCAAAAACAAGGGCGTTAAAGACACGGTTGAATTCGATCGTGTGGGTTTCTGGCAGCATTCGATCGCCGTAGGTTCCTGTACCAAACTTCTCGCTAAGAAGCTCAGGTATAAAAACCCTGAAGAAGCTTTTATTTGCGGTCTTCTTCATGATATAGGCAAAATAATATTAGACCAGTATTTTCATGAGGAATTTAACGCGGTAATGGAGCTGGCGAAGGCTGAAAACCTTCTTTTTATAAACGCTGAAAAGCGTCTCAACGATATGGACCATCCGGAAATAGGCCGTATCGTGGCTAAAAAGTGGGGACTGCCTTCGACGATTATCGACTGCATAGCTTCGCATCACAACCCGGCGGGCTGTGAAACGAATCAGCTTGTGGTGGCTTTGGTTCACGCCTCGGATGTTTTTTGTAAAATTCAAAAAATAGGAAACAGCGGCGACATGCTTGTGCCGCAGCTTCAAAAGACCGCGTGGGACCAGTTAAAACTTCAGCCTACCGATCTGACTAAATTATACGAAGAGCTGCGCGAAGAAGTTAAAAAAGCGGACACATACATGGAATTCGCCAAATCGGCTTAAATAAAAGGCTTATAATGATAAAATGGCGGTAAATTTATATGGCGGTTCAGGAAATAGGAAACCTCGACTTATCGCAGGTAAACGATTCGCAAAAAATAGAAATACTCAAAAAAATAAATACTGACCTTAAATCATCGCTCGATGATATTATTTCTATTCTCACAAAATTCTCAGAGGCCATATCCATTAAATTCGATTTGAAAGACCTTCTCGAAATAGTCTGCGATACGCTTAAAGATATCGTCAAGTATAACGCTATCGCCATTACAATTTATGACGGCGAAAAAGACTCCTTTAATTATATGGCGCTGCGTAATGTCGAACCGGCTATCGATACTAAAATAAAAAATATTATCAACGACGGCCTGGCCCACTGGTCTATATCGCAGAAGCGTTCGATAGTGCTGCCGGACGTTGAAAATAATAACGACGCGACAGTTTTAATCGTGCCGCTTATAACGCAGATGGAAACCGTCGGCGTAATTTTTATGTACTGCAATAAGGCCGCCGAAAGTTTTATGCAGCAGGACCTCGAGTTTCTTAATATTCTTGGCGCGCAATCCGCCATAGCCATTAAAAACACTTTTTTGTACAATGAAATGGGCCTTAAAAACCAGGACCTGGCCAATCTTAAAAATTATTTGAACGACGTTATCAATAACATGGTAACCGGTATTATAGTTCTTGATATGCAGGGAGTTATAAAAACATTCAACCACGTGGCTGAAAATTTAATTTGCATAAGCGCCACGGCGACTATCGGAAAAAAATTCGATTCGATTCTGCCGGCCTCGATAATCGAAAAATTAAAAGAGGCGTTTGACGGCGTGGCCGGCGGCGCGGTTTCTAAAAATAAAGTTTTCAACGAGCTGGAAGTAGATTACAGCGAAACCGGCCGTGTTATTCCTATCAGAATCTCGTATAACTGTATCAAAGACAGCCAGGGAAGCGTTTTTGCCGTCATTTTCATGCTCCGCGACATGTCGGAATCACGCGAGATCCAGCGTTTGCGTGAAATAGATAAAATAAAATCTGAACTCGTCGCCAACGTATCGCACGAGCTTAGAACGCCGCTTACCTCGATTAAAGCGTATTCTGAAACGCTGCTTGATATAGTCGGAAGCGAAGACGTCGATACGCAGAAGGAATTTTTGAATATTATATGCCAGGAAAGCGAAAGGCTTACTAATTTGATATCGAATCTGCTCGATCTTTCCAAACTCGAGGTCGGCGATTTTAAACTCGATATCACAAGCGTTAATCTGCCGGACATGGTTAAAAAGTGCGCGATGTTAGTCAAGGAACTTGCCGCGCAAAAGGGCGTTTCAATAGCCGTCGAAATTCCGCAACAGGCATCGCCGATTAAATGCGATGCGTCGAAGATCGAACAGGTGATAATCAATTTGCTGTCTAATTCCATCAAATACAATAAGCCCGAAGGCGGAAAAGTGGATATAAGCCTTAAAGAAAATAAAAGTAATTTCGAAATGATTATTAAAGATACGGGTATCGGAATGCCGAAGGAGGCGCTCGTCAAAATATTCGAAAAATTTTTCCGCGTGGATTCCTCGCTTACCTACCAGGTGTCCGGCACGGGCTTAGGGCTGGCTATAGTAAAGCATATAATAGATAAACATAACGGTAATATTGTTGTCGAATCAACTGTTAACGTGGGTTCGAAATTTATAGTCACTCTGCCGAAGAGTTGAGTGTGACCGAATTAATTTTAAGATTATCGGAGCGCCGGTTGATGAAAAAATGAAGATGGAAACGGGCTTAGAAAGCAATTTTGAAGATATTTATTATTACGGTTTTATCAAGTTTGTAAATGAAAATTTATTGAACAAACTCGATGAAGGCGTTTTTGCTTATTTAAGCGATTGCGGCTATATCGATACTATTAACCTTGTCGGTTTCAGATATTTTCCAAAAGCCGGACAGTGTGAGTTAATAGATCCGCTGCAGTCCGATTTCGTTTCTTCGATAATCGAAAAAATAGACCAGGTTGAAAAAATCCCGGCGCCCGAAAAAAAGCAGAATTCAAATGACCGGGCCGGCGATTTGCTTAATTTCAACTTCAGCGGCGGCGACTGTATTGCAATTCCGATTTACAGGCTCGATGAAGCTGTGGTTTATGAAAAAAAATTAAGCCTTTCAGATAAAGATATCTTTTTAGACAAAAGTAACCACTATAAGTCGGGTTATTTGTATTTTATTATCAAAAACGATGAAAAATCGGCTTCGTCTTCAGGAACCCGGGTTTTCATAACGGCATTTTTAAGAAGCCTGAAAAATATCTTCGATTCATTGCTGACCACTAACAGCCAGCTCGATTATAAAACGCGCGAGTCTATCGATTATCAGCTTCTATTGAACGTTTCGGCGAGCATTATATCTTCGCTCGATTTAAACGAGGTTCTGCAGGGGATAGTTGACGGCGCGACGAGTTCGCTTAAAAGCGCACGCGGTTCGCTGATGTTGATCGACGAATCCAGCGGCGATCTGGTACTTCGTTACGGCAAGGGAATGAAGCCGGAGCTCATAAACGTCGTTCGCGTTAAAATCGGAGAGGGAATAGCCGGATCAGTGGCTAAAAGCGGCGAGCCGCTGCTTATCACCGATATCGAAAACGCCGACCGGTTCAAGAAAAAAAGCGGCAAGGAATTCAATAATAAATCATTGCTTTCCGTACCGCTTAAAGCTAAAGAAAAAGTTATCGGCGTATTTAATATAAATAATAAAATAACCGGCGAAGTATATGACGAATTCGACCTTAAATTATTGAAGGCACTTTCAAATCAGGCTGCCATATCCATTCAGAACGCCCGGCATTATCAGAAGGCCATAGAAACTCAGGCCGAGCTCGAAGAGCAGATCGAAGCTTCTTCAAATTTATATGAAGAAGTGCATACGCTTTACGAGATCGTTAGAGCTACGACTACTTTAAACGATCCGAAAAGCGATCCGCGCGACCGCATACTCGAGCTTGCTACCGAAACACTCGGAGCGACGGCGGGTTTTTTGTTTTTGCCCCAGGAAAATAATTATATTAACGCTACTTATATAAAAGGCCAGTATAACGATACTTTTCAGTTTTCCAAAACCCTTATGTCCGACGAAAATTTAATTACGAGCGTTATTAAATCGCTTCAATCGGTTTTAATTACCACCTGCGAAGATCATAGCGTCAAGATCGAGCCGCCGGTGTTGAACGCCCGGCAATATAAAGAAGACAGTATCGTTTCAGAGATATCGCAGTTTATAAATCAGCCGGTCAGATCGCTTTTGATAGTGCCGCTCTTCGATGAAAATTCTCATTCGATCGGCGTTATTTTATTGGTGAATAAAAACGGGCTTAATAACTTTACTGAGCCCAACCGTAATCTGCTTCAAATATTGGGTCAGCAGATATCTTCGATCATCCGCGATAAAAATCTGCTTAAAGAATATCTTTTAAAGCAGACCATCGAAAAAGAAATAGACGTGGCCCATAGAATACAGCAGAAGTTAATACCGAAGTATCCGCCCAAAATTGAAGGCGTCGATATATTTGCGGTCAATCTTCCGGCTAAAACCGTTTCCGGCGATTATTACGATTTTTTAAAACACGACGCCGAAGGCAAAAAAATAGGCTTAGTCATCGCCGACGTTTCAGGAAAGGGAATTCCGGCGGCTATGATAATGTCGATGACGCGCGCTATATTAAAAACGCAGGTAGTCGATAATTTTTCACCGGCAAGCGTTCTGGAGCGTTCTAACAGCTTCATAATTTCGGATATGGAAAATAACCGTTACGTAACTATGTTTTACGGAATGCTCGATATCGAAACGCTGGAATTCACTTATTCAAAAGCCGGTCATAATCCGCCTTTCTGGATGCACGGCGATACGCTTGAAATCGAAGAACTCGATGCGCGCGGTTTTTTCGTCGGAATGTTTGAAACGGTTTCATACGAAGAGAAAAAGATATCGCTTAAGCCTGACGATAAATTAATACTTTTCACGGACGGCATCGTAGAGGCGATGAATGAAAAAGATGAAGAATACGGCCAGGAGCGCTTTATAGATATTATTAAAAAATATCATTACTTCGACGCTAAAAGCCTCGTAGATAAAATACTTATGGACGTCGAAGTTTTCGCGGGCTCCGCTCCGCAGTCGGACGATTTAACCTTGATGATAGTCAGCATGAAAAACTTCGAGTATCAGCAAATGGTTATTGAAAGCGATACTAAAAGCACCGTGGCGGCCGCCGAATTTTTCGGCGAGCTTGCAAGGCAAAACCCCTCTTCGGGCCTCGATCATTTCGAAGTGATGATGATAATAGATGAAGTGGTTATGAACGCTATCGAGCACGGCAATAAATTCGACCCGGAAAAGAAAGTGTATATAAGTTACGTCTTTAACGATTATAAATTTGAAATTACGATACGCGATGAGGGCGAAGGTTTCGTCGTTAATAACGTTTTTGCGACGCACGAGAAACTTTCTTTATACGATAAGCGCGGCCGCGGTATTTTAATAATAAAAAATTTAGTTGACCGCATCGAATATAACAAAGAGGGTAATGAAGTCAGGATTGTAAAATATTTTAAATAAATTAATAAATGAATAGTTTATGTGAGGAGTGTAAATGGGCAAGAAAATATTAGTTGTTGACGATGAAGTGCATATAGTTAATATTTTAAAATTTAACCTGAAAAAATCAGGTTATGACGTAATAACCGCCGTTAACGGCGAGGAGGCACTCAGCGTGATCGAGGCCGAAATGCCCGATTTGATACTATGTGACGTAATGATGCCCAAACTTACGGGATTCGAAGTATGCCAGAAAGTTAAAAATGACGATAAATATAAGGCTATACCCTTTATTCTTCTTACCGCGAAGGGTCAGGAAGTCGATAAGGATATCGGGTTGAAGTTCGGCGCCGATCTTTATCTGACCAAGCCGTTTTCGCCCAAGAATATAGTCGATAAAGTCACCGAAATACTTGAAGCCCGAAAATAGTTCTTCGCGGGGTTAAACGGCCCGGCGATAAGAAAACCGCGTTTGCGGTTGAAAAGTAACTGTTTATAATAAATTTAAATAAAAAATTATTGGGGGAATTAATTTGAAATTAAGTTCGAAAAATCTTTTAACGCTTATTAAACAGGCGGCTGAAGAAAAAAAAGCATACGACATTAAAATACTTGAAGTGAGCGCGGTAACCGTATTGACGGATTATTTCATGGTCTGTTCTTCCGATTCTAACGTTCAGAGCCGCGCTATAGCGGACAGTATCGCCGATATGCTCGAAGAAAACGGCCGCAGCGTGGCTTCGCGCGAAGGTTATCAGAAGGGCGACTGGGTGGTAATGGATACCGGCCGCGTAATAGTGCATATTTTTACGCCCGAGGTCCGCGAGTACTACAATATCGAGCGTTTCTGGGAGCACGAAATAGAACGCGTACAGCAGGGGGCCAGCGATAATCTGAGCGGCCTTATAAAAACCAGGAAACCAAAGCCGGCGGTTAAACCGGGCGCGCGGGCTGCCGGAAGCAAAAAAGCGGCGGGCGATAAAAAAGACGGCCGTAAAACTTCAGCGGCTTCCAAGCGCGGCGAAAAAACGGTTGTGAAGGCTGCGCCGGCGGCCGGCAAAAAAAACGCTGCCACGGCGAAAACTTCGGCTAAAAAGGCCGCGCCGATAAGTAAAAAAGAAGAAATAGAGCGCGAAATTATTAAGAAAGCGAAGCCCGTTAAAAAAACTATACTTACGAAAGAAAAGTCGGCGGCTCAAAGCCGTAAACAGCTTGTTGAAGAAGAAATAATGCGCATGAAGCAAAAGCGCGAAGAAAACAGAGTGAAACAGGTCGCTAAAAATAAATCGGGCCAGGCTACTGAATTCCGTCCGGGCGCTAAAAACGCTGGCAAAAAAATGCGCGAAGCGGCTTCTTTTGCATCTAAAGCGATGTCGAAAGCCGGTTCCATGTCGGCGCTTAAGAGTAAAAAAGGAGCGAAAAAATGAAAATAAAATTTATCGGCGCGATAAAATCGGTTACAGGCTCATGCTTCTTATTGACTTTTAATATAAACGGTTCCGTGAAGCACGCTCTTATCGACTGTGGAATGTATCAGGGCGCTAAAGAAGACGAATTGCTTAACTATGGCGAATTTCCTTTCGCGGCCTCCGATATCGACTATTTATTTTTAACCCACGTTCACATAGATCATTCGGGCCTTATACCTAAATTGACTAAAAACGGTTTTCACGGTAAAATAATAGCTACGCGCGCCACCTGCGATCTTGCCGATATAATGCTTCGCGATTCAGCGCGCATTCAGCAGTCCGAAACCGAAAGATATAACCGCAGACGCCTGAAACTCGGCAAAGAGCCTAAAGAAGCGCTTTATACCGAAGAAGACGCCAAAGCCGCGCTTAAATTTTTTGAACCGGTCGATTACAATAAGCGCTTCGAGGCATATCCGGGCGTTGGCGCTACTTTTCATGACGCCGGCCACGTTCTCGGTTCGGCGTTTATTAAATTCGATATCGACGAAAACGGCGAAAAATATAAAGTAGTTTTTTCCGGCGATATCGGCAATATGCCCGTGCCTATATTAAAGGATCCCGAAGCTATTAACGATGCCGATTACGTTATTATGGAATCGACTTATGGCGACAGGGTTAGAAATAACGATAAAGACCGCTCCGTTGAGCTTGCGCGCGTGGTTAATGAAACTATAGACGCCGGCGGTAAAGTTATTATTCCTTCCTTCGCTCTCGGGCGCACTCAGGAATTGATTTATGAAATGCATCAGCTGCGCGATAAAAAATTAATCGCAAACGTTCCGGTTTACGTTGATTCGCCTTTAGCCTGCAACGCCACCGAAATATTTAGAAAACATTTAGAATGTTTCGACGAAGAAATGGTCGAATATTTAAATAAGTCCGACGATCCTTTTAATTTTAATAATTTATTTTATTCGAGCGAGGCCGCCGAAAGCCGCGCAATTAATCAGATCAACACGCCGCAGATAATTATTTCAAGCTCCGGTATGGCTAATAACGGCCGTATTCTGCATCATCTTAAATATAATATATTCAAAAAAGAATGCACCGTTTTATTCGTCGGCTATCAGGCGTTCGGAACCATCGGAAGGCAGATAACCGACGGCGAAAAGATTATAAGCATAATGGGCGATAAATACGCCGTTAATTCGCGTATTGAATCGATACACGGCTATTCAGCGCATGCCGATCAGAGCGGCCTTGTTAAATGGATATCGACGACTTCGAAGAAGCCGCGCAACGTCTTTTTAGTTCACGGCGAAGCCGATTCGAAGCAGACGCTGCAGGCTAAACTTTCCGAAAATGGTTTTGCATCTTTGATTCCGGGGCTTATGGATGAATTCGAAATAAAAAGCGCCGTATCTTTTTCAAGAACCGGCTCGCAGGTTATGCCGCAGTTGAGCGTTTCAGATTTTAAGGCAGTTCGTCCGCAAAAACAGGAAAGCGGTTCTGCTCCTGATTACGAATTCATGAAAAAGCCTCTTAATAAAGTTGCGCCCGCGGCTATGCCCCAGCTGCCGTCCGACGATATTCTCGAAAAGATATCGAAGAAGGAATTAGTTAAATTGTTTAAAGAGTTCAGATCGCAGCTGCAGTCGATGGAAAGCCGCATAGATAATCTGATAGTGAAACTTAATAAGAGAAGATAATAATTTGACCGAATTAATGAAATTTTACAGGTCGTGAAAAAATGCCTGAAGCGAAGGCGCGGGCGCGAAGAATACTTCATATAATAAGCTCGGGCACTGTCGGCGGGGCGGAAAAGTGCTTTTTAGAAATGCTCGAGGCTGCGCGCAATTTGAATTATGAAACCGCCGCGGTCTGCACTGGCGGAGGCTTGCTTGAAAAGGCTGCGCGCGGCGTCTGCGATCGGGTATATACCGCTTCTATGGCGGATAACGCCGATTTATTCTCGCTTTATAAACTTTACCGCATAATAAAAGAATATAAGCCAGATTTATGCCATCTTCACATGAATCGAGCGACTTTGCTCGGAGCCGTAGCGGCCCGTTTTGCGGGCGTCAAATCGCTCGGTTCGATCCAGGGTGAAGTGAGGCCGCTTTACGCCCGCTTTCCCGATTACCTTACTTTCTGTTCCATAAATACGGCGGAGCATGTTCGCAGCCGGTCATCAGCGGTCGCTAAAAAGCCGTCTTTTTATCTTTACAACGGCATCGACTGCGTCCGGCTTAAAGCGGAGGCCGAAACCGGCGGCGGCAGGAGTTTTATTAAAAATGAATTCGGCCTGCCGGAAAACGCTTTTGTAGTCTGCCAGGTCGCGCGGATGCATAAAAATAAAGGGCATAAATTTTTAATAGATGCCATAGGCGATAATATTGGCAGGATTCCAAATTTATATTGCCTGATGGTCGGCGGCGGCGATGAAAAATATGAAGAGCTTTTGCGTACTCAGGCCAAAAAACTTGAAATATCAAACCGGATCATTTTTTGCGGCACGAGGCTCGATGTGGCTAAAATACTATCCGGCGCCGATTTATTCGTGCTCCCGTCATTGCAGGAAGGAATTCCGGTTACCATCATGGAGGCGCTCTGCTTAAAAGTGCCGGTAGCGGCCTTTGGCGTGGGCGGAATATACGAACTGTGCCGCGACGGCGAAAAAAACGAACCGTATGTCGAACTTATCGCATCCGAAGACCGCAAAGCATTAACCGATAAAATTCATGATATTTACGCTAATTACGGTTTATATAAATCTAACGCCGAAAGAGCGTCGGAATTTATCGTCAGGCGCTTCGGAAAAGATTCTTATATCCGCGATATTAAGGCGATTTATAAAAATATTTTAGGCCCCTGATAATTTATTTATTGCTAAAAATCTATAATTGATGTATAATGAAAATATAACAAAAAGAGATTCTATACAAAAACAGTCATAATTCAAAAACAGTTTTAATTTAAGGAGTTTAATATGAAAGAAAGAGTACAGAAAATAATCGAAAAAATCAGGCCTATGTTAAACGCCGACGGCGGCGATATCGAACTGATAGACGTAGTCGATAATGTGGTTAAAGTTAAACTTAAAGGCGCCTGCCATGGCTGCCCTTGCGCTGCTATGACTCTTCAAAACGGCGTGGAAAAAACTATAAAAAAAGAAATACCCGAAATCGTAAGAGTGGAAAACGTAGGTTAATTTTAACCAATCAAATACCCCGATAATCAAGTGAATAAAGAAAAACCATTTAAAATTATATCCATATTCGGAACGCGGCCGGAAGCCATTAAAATGGCCCCGGTCGTCGCCCGTCTCGATGAACTCGCGGCGGCATCCGGCGGCGCGATCGAATCAAACACCCTTATAACCGCCCAGCACCGCCAGATGCTCGACGACGCCCTGAATATTTTTGATATAAAAGCCGGCGCCGATCTTGATTTGATGAGTGAAAATCAGTCGCTGCACGAGCTTACCTCTAAAATATTGATCAAAACTTCCGAATATCTCATCGATGAAAAACCCGACATAGTCTTAGTGCACGGCGATACCACCACGACCATGGCCGCCTCGCTCGCCGCTTTTTACCAGAAAATACGGGTAGCCCACGTGGAAGCCGGTCTTCGAACCCGCGATATTTACGCCCCTTTTCCAGAGGAGATAAACCGCCGCGTGTGCGACGTTATAGCTAATATACACTTCGCTCCGACCGAAAATGCCCGTAAAAACCTTATAAAAGACGGAGTCGCACCCGAAGGTATTTTCGTCACCGGAAATACCGTGGTGGACGCCCTTTATTATATTTTAAAAAATAAGGCGATACCCGTTAAGTCGCCGCGTGTGCAAAAAGCATTGTCCGAAAATAAAAAAATAATATTAGTCACCGCACACAGACGCGAAAATTTCGGCGGCCCGTTTGAACGCATCTGCGACGCCTTTTATAAGATCGTTAACGAAAACCCCGAAGCTGTGATAGTTTATCCGGTCCATATGAACCCGAACGTTAAAAACGCGGTCGAAGGCAAATTCAACGAATTCGAAGGCCGCGCGAAAGAACGCATCATACTCGAAGCGCCTATGCCCTATCTTGAATTCGTTACCCTTATGAACCAGGCCTATATCATACTCACCGATTCCGGCGGTATCCAGGAAGAAGGCGCCACGCTTTCAAAACCCGTACTTGTAATGCGCGAAGATACCGAACGCCCCGAAGTTATCGAGGCCGGCTGCGCTATATTAGTCGGAAGTGATATAGAAAAAATATCAGGCGCAGTTAAACTTTTAATCGAATCGAAGGCCGCTTACGATAAAATGGCCTGCGGCTCTAAATGCTACGGCGACGGCGACGCTTCGGTTAAAATAGCGGCCGTCATAGAAAAACTTGCCGCAGATATAAAAAAATAAGTTTTGAAATAAGGGAGGGAGAAAAGGTTGCCGAACCCTTTCTCCTACTCGATACCTTCCCTCTTTCTGCAAATTGCCTGACGCTTTTTTGTCGGTTTATCGATAGCTTTTTTTGTCGTGACTTTAATTTCTTTTTATTTATATTTATATTTTTGTTTCCTGTCATCTTTTTTATTTCTTATTTCTTGCCTTTTACTTATTTCTTTGCCAGCTTGCTTGTTTGCAGTCGCGCACATGCGTGTGCGCGACTGCGTAGCAATAATGGCGTTATCGCAACTATGTCTTGCGGCTCGCGGTAAAAATCGGTTGTAAATCGGCTCTAATAATTGCACTGCTAAAATTTAATCGAATTGCATTTGGTAAAAGTCTTCGCCAATCAAGTTTAATTTAAACAAATATGGCTTATGATGCTTTTGTGTAATAAAAGTTGTTATGCATTAGCGCATTACCGTGAGCCTGAATATTAAGTTCCATTGGCGCGTAAATAGTACGCCTTCGCGTGCGGTACGCACGCGGAGGCAAAACTCACAAAAGGCAGGAAAAAAGTTTTTGGCAGGAAAAGAAAAGAGAAAAAAGAGAATAGAAAGAATGGCAGAATCTTTGTAATGCGAAAATAAAAGAAAAACTTCGAAGCCGGCATGAAAAAACGCCCGAAATAAAAAGGCTATGCTAATAGCCTTTTTATTTCGATGCTACAAAACTGCGCGCGCGCCGCGCGCAGTTTTATATT
>CAYTCW010000086.1:0-18677 GCA_964436235.1 uncultured bacterium | reverse complement strand
ACGAAATAGACGTTTACAACACGAAAAATATTTTAGTTAAGTTAGCGCTTATGGGATACAGGGGGGGAAGAGAGGGCCATTGGTCCTTTCTTCCCCCCCGTCGCGGTCCCATATCGGTCTTGTATCGATCTTGCTTCAGTTTTTTGACAATCTTGTAAATACTTTATAAGATCTAAACGAATTAAATGAGAACTAAACAAGGGTTGTTAAAAATTCGATAATTTGCTATAATAAAATGAAATAATACATGGTATGAGATAAATAACATGGCAAACAAAAAACTAACCAACTAACTAACGAAATAAATAAATAACAAAAGGTACGATAAACGAAAGATATAGTAAACGGGAGATATAATAAATGGCCGTTCCTTTTATAGACCTTAAAAAGCAATATAGTTCGATAAAAGAAGAAATAAATCTGGAAATAGCAAAGGTAATCGAAGCATGTAATTTTATAATGGGCCCTAATGTTTCGGCTTTTGAAAAAGAGCTTGCGGCCTATCTGGGCGCTAAGCATGTAATCGCCTGCGCTTCCGGCTCGGACGCTCTGCTGCTTTCATTAATGGCGGCCGGCATTAAGGAAGGCGACGAGGTAATAACGACGCCGTTCACTTTTTTTGCCACGGCCGGCGCGATTGCGCGCGTAGGTGCGCTGCCGGTATTTGCCGATATTGACGGGCGCACTTTTAATCTCGACGCCAAAAGCGCCATTGCTAAAATCACGCCGAAGACAAAAGCGATAATCGCCGTTCATTTATATGGCCAGACAGCTGATATGGCGGAGCTTATCAGCGCGGCCGAAGAGCGTAAAATCTTTTTGATCGAAGACTGCGCCCAGGCGATAGGCGCGCGGTATAAAGACAAGCCGGCGGCTGTGATAGGCGATATGGGCTGTCTTTCATTTTTTCCGACTAAAAACCTTGGCTGTTATGGCGACGGCGGAGCTATCGTCACATCCAACGACGAAACCGCCGAAAAATTAAAAATTTTAAGAGTGCACGGGGCTAAGCCTAAATATTTTCATAAATATATAGGCATCAACTCGCGGCTCGATGAAATACAGGCCGCCGTACTGCGCGTCAAGTTAAAATATATTGACGGCTGGAACGCTCGCCGCGGCGAAATAGCGTCAAAATATGACGATTTTTTCAAAAACGCGCCGGGCGTGACGGTTCCTTATAAAGCGCCGTATGCAGGGCATATATATCATCAATACGCTATTTTAGTAGATAACCGCGATTCGGTTTTAAAAAAATTAAATGAGGCTAAAATCGGCGCTGGAGTGTATTATCCGCTGACGATGCACCTGCAGGAATGTTTTAGGTATTTAAATTACAAAGCCGGCGACTTTGCGATATGTGAAAAGGTAAGTTCGCGAATATTATCGCTTCCGATATATCCGGAAATGAGTGAAACCAATATAAGCGAAGTATGTGAAACGGTTATAAAAAGCCTTTAACTGATTATAAAAATAAGCGAATACAACTACAAGCGCGAGTACGGGACAACTATAAACACAAATGCAAATGCAAGTACGAGTACGAGTATGAATACGAATACGAGTACGAATATTAATTAAGTAATGATATAAAAACACAATGGTAAATATGAATACAAATTCAACGGAGGATAAAAATGAGCTCGCCAGCAATCGATATAAGCGCAAAAATCGGCGCCGGAGTCAAGATAGGGCATAACGCCTGCATAGGCCGGGGCGTTACCATCGGTGATAACTCGGTAATCGGCGCTAACGTCGTAATTCACGAAAACGCCGTAATCGGCGCAAGCGTCAGAATAGACGACAACAGCGTGATCGGCAAACTGCCAATGCGCGCGGCTAATTCGATATTTAAAGACGGCGGCAAGCCGGACGGCTCTAAAATCGGCGATAATTGTATTATCGGAGCGTGCGTGGTAATTTACGCCGGCGCCGTTATTGGCGAAAAAGTTCTCGTCGCCGATCAGGCGAGTGTGCGTGAAAGCGTGGTTATAGGGGATTTTACTATCGTCGGCCGCGGGGTTGCCATCGAAAATTTCTGCGAGATAGGCTCAAAGGTTAAGCTCGAAACAAATGCTTATATAACCGCTTATTCGAAAATCGGCGATAATTGTTTCGTCGCTCCGAATGTATGCACGTCTAACGATAATTTTTTGGGCCGTACAAAAGAACGCTTCGATAAGATGAAGGGCGTCACTTTAAAAAAGGGGGCGCGCATAGGCGCTAACGCCACGATACTTCCAGGGGTGACCATACATGAAGACGCCCTTGTCGCGGCGGGCGCGGTCGTTACTAAAGATATCGCCTCTAAAAAAGTGGCGCTCGGAGTTCCAGCGCGCGAGGTCAGGAAGGTCAGCGACGAGCAGTTGCTGTGCAATCAATAAATAAGTAAATTTAATTTATCAATTTTTAATCCGCTTAATACGATGCAAATTTTATATCTTTTTTTTATTGACAAATAATGATTAATAAACTAAAATATACGCGTCTTTTAATAAAATTAATCTAAAAATATCTTTAAATTACGGGAGAGGTAAAACAATGAATATCTTAGTTCTAAACTGCGGTTCGTCATCGGTCAAATTCCAGCTGATAGATTCTGAAACAGGCCACTTCAAAGCAAAAGGCCTTTGTGAAAGAATAGGGTCCGACGACGCTATTTCCAATTATCAGATAGCCGGCCAGGATAAAATCAAAGAAACGCTGCCGATGCAGAACCATAAAGTAGCCATTCAAAAGATCATCGACAACCTTCTTCATGCCAATCACGGCATTATAAAAAGCAAGGACGAGATACACGCTATCGGCCACCGCATGGTTCACGGCGCCGAAATATTCACTCACCCCGTCTTAATAGACGCGGCGGTTATCGAGCAGACGCGCAAGTGCTGCAAATTAGCTCCGCTTCATAACCCGGCGAATCTCATCGGCATAGAAAGCGCGCTTGAAATACTTCCCGGCATACCGCAGTGCGGCATTTACGACACGGCATTCCACCAGACGATGCCTAAACACGCTTACTTATACGCCATACCCATGAGCTTATATAAAAAACACGGCATCCGCCGCTACGGATTCCACGGCACCTCGCATCAGTATGTATCTGAGCAGGCCGCCGAGTTATTAAAAATGGATTATAAAAAAATGAAGATAATAACCTGCCATCTCGGCAACGGCTCTTCGATAGCCGCTATCAAAGACGGTAAATCGGTAGATACCTCCATGGGCATGACGCCGCTCGAAGGTTTAATGATGGGCACGCGCTGCGGCGACATCGATCCGGCGCTCATACATTTTATCGCATCAGAAGAAAAAATGAGCGACGCCGACGTTACGAATGTTTTATTGAATAAAAAAAGCGGCATGCTCGGCGTTACCGGCATATCCAATGATATGCGCGACGTCCACGACGCTATCGCAGCCGGAAACCAGGACGCCAAAGCAGGTCTTGACATCTACTGCTACAGGCTTAAAAAATATATAGGCTCGTATATAGCCGCTATGAACGGCGTTGACGTAATAGTATTCACCGGTGGAATCGGCGAACTTGACGACATAGTCCGCGAGCACACCATGAAAGACCTCGAATGGCTCGGAATTAAAATAGACAATAAGATAAATGAAGGCAGAAAGTTTGAAGTAACCATGCTTTCAACGCCCGATTCAAAGGTTAAGGTAATGGTAATACCGACCAATGAAGAATTTATGATAGCCCGTGAAACTTCGAGGTTAGTTAAATCGATGAACGCCGGCCAACAATAATAACGATAAATAACGATAATAACCGGTTATAGCAGCGGCTATAACATCTAAATTAATATGGAATTATTTAATCGAGCCGGCTGTTCCCGCAGATTCTTCGCCGCGGGGCGGCCGGCCTGATTAATTCAAGACAAGGATTTTCAGGTAGTAAGATTTAATATCGTCTATAGCATATTTCATTACTCTTTGTAGATAATTGTAATTATTTTCATAATCGGCCGTAAACCCCGGTAATATATGCTTAAGCGATAAGAGTTTGTCGTTTTTCGCATAAACGGATTATCGAGTTTTTTGCACAAATTTTCAAGAAAAACAAAAGACCGTATTATTATTTGGAATATTGATTATTGGATATATAAGTAGCGATTTCACTTTCCGCCTGTTTGATATCGAGATGATCCGGTACATCGTGTTTTAACTTTTCAAGATATTTTTGGGCGTTATCGAGATCGTTTATTTTTAAATAAACACGAATTAAAGACATATAACAGTCATAGTATAGTTTGTAATTTCCAAATGGTGATTTAAGGTTTTTATTATCCTCGTGGAGCAAACCACAAACTTGTTTGACTTGCCTTATTTTTTTATAAGCAATTCGTCGTTACCTATATAAGCCATAAAATATGGTGTTTTACATTTCTTGCTAATTAAGTAAATAAAAAATGGACCATTAATATTAAGCTTTGGATCATTTGCCAATACTAACGATTCAAAAAACGGAGGAAATTTTATGCTACTTTCATCAATTTTGAAATGAATGTTAGTTATTACATCAGAAATTATTAAATTCTTATGTGTTTTATTTTTGATATTTTTGTTAATTAAATCGTAATGTCTATGTATTACATTGAAATTCATTTTGGGAATGATTAGAGAATTTAAGTAACCTTGCTCTGCGGTCATATTCAAAATAACTTTAGAGTTGATAAATTCAAAGGATTTTTGCATTGTTTCTTGCGGCACAAAATTTGAAATTATAATTGAATCTTTTAAATATTTTGTTTTTAACTCAAAAACAAAATATTTGTGACCAGGTTTATCGTGTTCATAATAATGAATAAGTACTTGGGTTACTAATTTTTTTTGATATTCAGTATCTTCAAATTTTTCAATTCCAAAAGATTTTATTTCAATTTCTGTACTTGAAAATTTAAACTTAGATTTAAAGGACTCAAATTTATTATCAAAAGTTAATTCCCTATAAATGCTCGAATAAACTATTATTCCAGCCAAATTTATGGGATGAATTAAATTATTGCTTAAATAATTTTTTAATTCTTTTTTGATTTTTTGAATTAATTCTATATTATCAGTGCACGCTATGGCTGTATATGAATTTTCTGATATGTTCGGCTGTTCATTTAAATGTTCATTTAACTTTACAATGTATTTCGGTTGATTTTCCATTTCTATGATTTCTTTTAAAAAAAAATTTGCTAATTGATTCCAGGATATTTGCATTGCTGAAGAATATAAGTAATTTTTAGAAGGATCGATTACTTGATCTAAAACGGCTGTAATTACGGTTTTTTCCGAAGTTATAAGTGTGAGTGACTTATCAGACACAAAATCACCGTAAAAAAATAAGGGTAATAAAATAAATAACATGCTTGCTAAAATTATAAAAAATAGTTTTTTCATATAATTATGGTTATCATAAGTTTAAATGCTTATCCATTGATTAAGAAATTCGTCATTGTAAAAGCGAGCTACATACGGCATAAACTGGCACACTACAAGAACAATATACTTTAATATAAAGACAACTAAAAATTAGTACCGTCACCAATTATTATTTCAACAGTTCCATTTATAAATCCTTCATAAGTCAATGCAAGTTCGCCTATTAAATAATCTTTGGATTCGTTAATTATTTTTTTAATCATGTCTTTGGAGTTTTCATATTCTTTGATTTCAATATAGTGATTTGCCAAATCGAAATATCCATCTAATTTATATTTCCAACCCAACGGTGTATACAGTTCACCATATTTTTTAATCCATTCATTAACTTCATTAATATAACTGGTACTATCCTTTTTATCTGCTTTATACTTCCACAAATAAATAAAAGGTACTGCCGGATGATCGCTAAAATTTTTCGAAAATTTTTCAACATAAAACATGGTTTTATTTTTATCGTGAGTTAACATCAAGTTTATTATAGCCGCTTTTTTTCTATCTTTAATAGAATCCAAATTTTTGGTTAATATATCAATTATTCTGTTAACAGTGGCTTCTGCATCTTCATCAGTTTGAGCATCAATTCCGCTACCCAAAATAGAAATCAATACAATTTTCTCAGCAAAATCATCATCAAGATTATCTATGTCGCCAAAATATTTATTTTTCAAGTTTGTATATTTATTTATTAAATTTTTATCATCAATTTTAATATTTTTTAATCCTGAAAGTGCAAAATAACAATCAATAGATCCTAAATCTTTTTTTAATACTTCAATTGCGTAATCAATTACTAGATAATTTTTTTCATAGATAGGAGTATTTACAATTTCGTATATATCTTTAAGTTTTAGATTTATTGTTTCTTCATAAGAATTTTGTGCATATACAGGAAAACAAAATAAAACTGACCAAAAAGTAAATAATAAAATAAGGTTTTTCACTACTAAACACCCTCTTTATTTAATTTTTAAAATTCTTTGCATTATCTTAATTTTACCTGGCGGATATGGTAAATATTGATTAAATGGAACACGATATGGATAATGTTGTACACAAATATTATTGGTTACATAGGCAAATGTAAGAATACCATCATATCTGCTACTAAAAATCGATGTGAAACCAATAATTTCTTGTAAGTTATATTCTTTCCATTTCTGTAAAACCAACGGTTTTGAAATTGTGTTGTTAAACGAATTAAAAAAATTAGCCATTTTACCTATTACGCTATTGATTGATGAAGCCTTAACTCGTCCGTTGTAGCTAAGTATTAATCCGTCGGGTAAAACCCTATGCCATGCAATAATATTTTTATCCATGGCCAGAATAGAACATCCAGATAATATTAGAACGTCTACATCTTCATCGTACTCGGATGTGCCATCGTTTCTTAACAAGCCATATATCTTATGATGACCTATAGAGGCATTATAAGCGTCTACATCTTTTATAGGCCTTATTATAACATCATCTAAACTCCCTTTATCCTCCATTCCGATACTTCCTGTTCTTTCATTTCCGTGACCGGCAATTACAACTACATCTGCTTGATTTCTTACTAATAATACCGATTTTATATTGTCATCTGTACAATTTATAAGTTCTACACCACCAGATTTTAAAAATGGAATTGACAATTTAAAATGATTATTTATTATATCATGTGTTGTTTGTTTAAAATCTCCATATCCCAAACGCTTTTTAAAATATGTACTATTATAAATTTGGCCAATATTATATAATAGGTGTGCTGCTTCTGCAACAGCAACACTATCCATTTGAGAATCTTTTCCAGTATTTATCAAATTTTTTGTTTTATCTTCGGGGTCATTAGTTTCATTCGGTTGAAAAAGGGCGTAAGGTAAACCGTCGCCTCGCCGGGGAGTTGTTTTAACGATTTTATTTCGGCCGGATTCTGAGCTTTTTAATGTAACTTCTATAGGGCGCTGGTAAAATCGATTGTAAGTATTTAATACGACTTTAACGCAAATTCTTTCATCTGCATCGAATATTTTTTTAGGATTAATCGGGCTCGAATATTCGCTTTCAGTAAAGTATATTCTCTCAATTTTTGGTTCTATTTTATATTCTTCGATTTCCGCCGGATCGGTAATATTAGTTTCGGCAAATTTTATTATTTTATTTCTAAATTCTTCGCTGTTAAGCTGATCGGTAACATTTTGGAGGCTCAGTCTTGACACGCACTCAAAAGCGGCCTGATCCATTCGTTTTTTGCCCCATAGCAAGTTATCTTTATTTATGAGTAAATCGCCTTCTATTATTTTCAGGTTTCCTAAATTTCCGGAATTAGCCGCGGCGTCATAATCGAATTGGCCGGCAAATTTTATAGTGAATTTATAAGGCATGTTTTTATCGAAATAATCTTTATATTCTTCCGTTAATTTTAAAGATTCTTCCCATTGACCGGCGGCATTAAGAACTATGGCTATTTTTATATAAGCCTGACTGATTTTCAAATAGTAAGATTTAATATCGTCTATAGCATATTTCATTACTCTTTGTAGATAATCGGGATTGTTTTCATATTGAGAAGTGGAACCCGGGACTATATGTTTAAGCGATAGGAGTTTTTTTATATACGCTTCATAATCGGCTTTTAATTTATTTAAAGATTTAATTTCATTGTTTATTGCTGGAAAAATATTATCGTTCGCTTTTTTGATTTTGTTTAAACGTATATCCGCTTCTTTATTAACGAACTTAGTAAGCTCATTGCCGAAACTGGTATCACGGTTTATTTTTAGGTATTGCTCATACAACGAAAAAAAGTCAAAGCTGGGATATGGTGGAATAGGGTTATAATGAGTCGGCCATATTAATTTGCGAATTGTCTGCTTTTCCAGTGCGGAATTCGGGTCTTTCTTTAACTGCGCGTCTGATTTTATTAACGATATAAGATGACATATGTCCGCTCTTGAATTTCTATAACGAAAAAGAAGCGATTCACATGTTTTATTAAAATCAACTAAAGATAAGGATTCGAAAGAATCGTAAAGATTTTTTATATCGGTTCTTATAGCTAATTCATCGGTATCTATGTTTATTAAAAAATCTTCCGGCAATTGTGAGGGGATAGAACCATCTAAGTCGTCTTCGATTCTGACAGCCGCAATCACTGGCCCTGTTTTTTTCTTTTTGGTCGATTTTAATGAAGCCAACATTTTGTTGCAGTCGTTTATTAAATCTTTATTAAATTTTTCGGATGTTTCTTTTTTATTTTTAGTTAAATTTGCTTTACCTTCAAGGCGATTTTTATTAACAAAAGTAAATTCAGGGGTTTTAACGTTATCATCGATAATACGCTTGTTTTTGACGGGCGTTAAATCATTGGAAGATTCACCGGTATCTGGAATGATTGGCACGTCCGGAGCGTTATTCTTGTTTATCTTTCCTTTGTTCAGTATATCTTTTAACCCGGAAAGCCCTTCAGCGTTGGCTGTTTGATTAAGACTAAAAAGCAGAATCCCTATAATAAACAATAGAAACCTTTGATTTATAGATAAATAAGGTGTTTTCAACATAACGCTCCTTAAATTAGAATAATAAAAATATTATGCTGTAATCATAATCGAAAATTAATAATTTGTCAATTTATTTTTTTGCCGTTAACATGAGTAAAACGGTTGTGTTAGTTGAGTTTAGGTTAAACTTGTTTACCTCTTATAAACTAAAATAGTATGGGTGAGAAGATTTTTAGAGTTGGTTGCCGGAGCTGGGGGCGCGTTTTGAGGGGGAGGTGCGTTATATATATCGATTCAATCGATAGTTAGAGAAAAAAAATAATAATACCGCTTAATTAACAAATGCCGGCTTAACTTTAAAGCCGGCATTAGTAGTTATATTAAGGGAATATTTACAGATTTAAAATAATACTCATTCTAACTTTTAAACCTGTTTTCCTTCGAGTAATTACGGATAGACTTAGCTATCTGCTTCCATTTCTTTTCCTCTTCCCGCTTCAGGCGGGCATTATTTCTGATTGCATAAATTTCGATTTCACGCCGCATTTTTTTGTAATTAACTAAGCGCTTATTATCGATAGTGCCGTTTAAAATAGCTTCGTTAACCGCGCAGCCCGGCTCGTTTTCATGTTTGCAGTCGCGATAGCGGCAATTAAACGCGGCCGCTTCGATATCGGTGAAAGCATCCGCGAGGCCGTCGCCGCTTTCGACAAGGCGCAGCTCGCGCATTCCGGGGGTGTCGATTACTAAAGCGCCGCAATCGAGAACGAATAACTCGCGATGCGTCGTGGTATGCCTGCCGCGATCGTCGAATTCCCTTATCTCATTAACTTTTTGCGCCTCGCGCCCGAGCAGGCGGTTTAATATGCTTGATTTACCGACGCCCGACGAGCCTAAAAACGAAACGGTCATATACGGCTTTAAAAACTTATCGAGCTTATCGAAGCCGTACCCGGAAACGGCGCTTACTGCTGCGATGTCGGCGCCCTGAGATGATAATTCAGCGGCGGCGATAGCGGCCTCGATATCGGTGCATAGATCCGCCTTGCTTAAAATAACGACCGGTTTAGAGCCGCTTTCATAAGCAAGAGTGAGATATCGCTCCACGCGGCGCATATTAAAATCGGCGTTAAGCGAAGTTACGATAAATACCATATCGACATTTGCCGCTATTATCTGCTCATCGCCATATTGAGCACAGGCGCCGCGCGAAAATTTAGTGCGTCTCGGAAGGATATCGCAGATAGTCGCAGAACCCTCGCCGGGCCGCGGCAATACTATAACGAAATCGCCGACGGCCGGAAAATCCGCGCGGCCAACTGCGTCAAAACGAAGCCTGCCGCTGATTTCCGCGGAAAGTTCGCCGTATTCGCATAAAACTTTATAAACGCCCTTGTGTTCCGCTGAAACGCGGGCCGCTATACAGCCGGGTTCCGGGTTTAAAGACGAGAAGCCCGCCTCGAAAAAATCGTTCCATCCTAATTCTTTTAAATTAATTTTATTATTCAATGTAGTAATTCGTCCTTTCAATCTTCGGCCGGCGCATTGCGCGCGGGCCGGTTCAGCGCCTGATAAAGGCGCGTATATAAATTCACTAACATTTTTCACTCTGCAGCAATTTTTTAAAAGCCGCCGAATCCTGAATTAAACTGCCAAAACTGCCGCTCGCGGTTATAACGCCGTTATCGAGCAAAAGCACGCGGTCGGCGCGTTTAATCGTATTAATGCGATGCGATGCGAAAACAACCGTCACGCCGGGATATTTTTCTGAAATACTGTCCCAGAAACTATCTTCAGTTTTATTATCTAAGCTCGAAGTGGCGTCGTCGAGAAGAAGAAGCTCAGGCGATTTCAAAAGCGCGCGGGCGATAGACACCCTTTGCTTCTGCCCGCCCGAAAGCGAGAGTCCCCTGATTCCTATTTCCTCGTCTAACCCGCGCCTGAAAGTTGTTATAGTGTCGTTCAACTGAGCTGCCGCAAGCGCCGTTTCAAGTTCATCAGGCGTATGCGGCCTGCCGAATGCTATATTTTCGAATATCGTATCGGAAAATAAATAACAATCCTGCGGCACATAACCGATTTTATCGCGAACGCTTTTTAATCTTAAATTTTTAATATTAACGCCGGCTATCTTCAATTCGCCATCGGGCGCGTCGAAAAATCTCATAATAAGTTTGAGCACGCTGGATTTGCCGGAGCCAAAACCGCCGGCCAGCGCAATTTTTTCGCCGCGTTTGATATCGAATGAAAGGTTTTTCAAACTGAATTCATCGCCATAGGAGAATGAAACGCCTGAAAATTCCACGAGTTTTTCGCCGGGCGCCGATTTAAAATCGGCGTCGGCCGGAGCGTCGCATTCAATTACCTGCGGCGTTTCGCCTTCGACCTCCATAAGCCTGTCAACGGTTACGAATCCTTTTCTAAACGACATTAAAAACCAGCCGAGCTCCATAAGCGGGCCGGCAAGCACCATTATATAGTTTGAAAACGCCACGAAGGTGCCGAGCGTTATCTCTTTATTAATAACCATTATTCCGCCGTAAAATACTATTACAAACATTCCGACCTGACTCATAAAACCGTATATCAATTCCATTTTCTGCTCGAGCTTAATTAACGCCAGCTCGCTCGACCGCCGTTTTTGCATAACGCCGCCGAAGTAACGGTTCTGATAAGACTCGCAGCAGTATGATTTAACTACGGTTATTCCGGAAAAACAGGTTTCGATGGCGTCGTTAACTGCCGATACCGCGTCGCGCATAGCGCGCGATTTAGTGAAAAAATCCTTATCGCAGACTATATAAAACGCGAATACCATCACTAACGGAAGCGTTGAAAACAAAGTAAGTTTAATATTAAGCGCCATTAAAACGCCTATGGTAAAAACAAGCGTCAGTATAACCTGCAGCAGCCTGAAAATACCTGAAGACGACAGATGGCAGAGCTGTTCGAGCTCGTCCATGAGCCTTGTTACTATATCGCCCGTACTGAACTTCTGATAAAAATTACTGCCGAATTTCGTCAGGTAATCGAATGTTTTATTTCTGATATCTTTTTCAAGAGTCAGATTCATCATAAGCCTGTTTCGCTGCAGCAGCATATAAGTGACGGCCATAAGCGTACCGGCCGCAAAGAGCGTGAGCACGAATTTAGTGACTGCGCCCGTTTGAGCGTCGGCATTTAAGCTGTCAATTATAAATTTAAATATCAGAGGATAACATATAGCGAAGCCGCCATACACGAAAGTTAAAAATATTATTAACGCGGCCCTTAATTTATAGGGCCTCCAGAAATTTATGATCCATTTAAACTGTTTCATATAAATATCACCGCCTTATTGCGTGACGGCGCTTTTTTCCGCGCCGGCAGAGTCCTGATTCAATATTTCTATCTGTGAAAAGCCGCCTGCTATAACGCTTATTGCATCAGGCTGCCCGCCGCAGACGCCGCCGGTTTCCGTTTCGTCTGATTCGGCATCGCCGCCGGCCGGTTTTACCGAAAATCCGGCTTCTGCGCCATCCGCAGTGTGGGCTTTCCTCTGTTTTTCATAAAGTTTTTTATAATGCCCGTTTAGAGCCAGTAATTCTTCGTGTGAACCGATTTCTACTATTTTACCGGCCTCGAGCACTATTATCCTGTCGCTGTTAACTATCGTCGAAAGCCTGTGGGCAACTATTATAGAAGTGCGCCCGGCCTGCACTTTCATCAATGCGTCCTGTATAAGCGCTTCGGTGTAAGGATCTACCGACGAAGTAGCCTCGTCGAGCACTAAAATTTCACTGTTAAATGCCAGCGCCCTTGCAAATGATAAAAGCTGACGCTCGCCCATCGAAAAATTAGAACCGCGCTCGGCGACCTCGGTCTGAAAACCCTTTTCTTTCTTCATAATAAAATCAAGCATATTAACCGAACTCGCCGCCTTTTCAACTTCTTCGGCGGTTATTTTTTCATTTAACAGCCTTATATTATCCATAACGCGGCCTGGAAATAAAACGACATCCTGCAGAACGAGAGCGAATTTTCTGCGCAGCTCGTCCAAGCGCATCTGGTTAATATCGATGCCGTCGATAGTTATTTTACCGCCGCCGTGTTTATAAAACCTTAGCAAAAGCGATAAAATAGTGGTTTTTCCGGAGCCGGTATGACCTACAAGCGCCACTTTTTCGCCTCTTTTCACTTTAAACGACACGCCCGAAAGAACTTCACGCTCGCCGTCGTAAGAAAACGAAACGTTATCAAATTCGATGCAGTCCTTAAAAGATGCGCAGCACGCTGAATTGAATTCATCTTCAACGCCTGCTGCAGGCGGGCAGTCACCGTTCAAAGAAGACTGCGTAGTATTTTCTAAATTACCGCCGTTTCCCGCTTCGCCAAATTCAGCCTGATAAGCTTCCTCCGGCTCGAGCGTCAGTATTTCAAATATTCTTTCAGCCGCCACGCGCGCTTTCTGTATTATGTTAAACTGCTCGGAAAGCCTTATTATAGGCTCGAAACACTGTCTTATATAACCTATGAATAAAACTAAGGTTCCGATCGTCAACTGTTTATCTAACGCCATTATGCCGCCGAAATATAAAACGAATGACAGCGTAAGCGCTTCGGCTAAGAGTATCGAATTGTGAAATATTATTTCAAGCACTTCGGCAAAATAAAACGAATTCTTTTTTTCATCGTTATGTTCATTCATTTTAACCTTCGCCGTCGTTTCATAGTTAAACGCCTGAACGCACTGCATTCCCTGTATATATTCCGATAAAAACTTAGATACCATAGACGCTTTATCGCGCGCCGTCTTAAAGCGGTTCCTCAACTCGCGCTGTATATAAAAGGCGCCCGCGAATAAAAACGGCAGTATCAAAAGTACTATAATAGTAAGTTTCGCGCTCAGATAAAACATTACTCCGAGCATTCCGGCAAACATTAAAAGATCCTGAAATAGTGTCATAACAGTATTTGTAAATAACTGCCGGAGCGTTTCCGTATCGCTTTCAATGCGCGATATCAATTTACCCGCCGGATTTTTTTCGAAATATTTAAGCGGAAGCCTCAATATATGCGAAAACAACTTTAACTTAATATCGCACATTATGGAGACGCCAACCTTCTGAAGCGTGTACATCTGAAAGTAATTGCAGGCGAGCATGGCAAGTTTGACCGCTATATACATTCCCGCTGAAATCCAGATGCCTTTATAAAGACCGTTAGCTATATCCACGTCTATTAAACGCTTTATTATAATAGGGCCGACTAACGCGAGCGAAGATACTATAACCAGCAGAAAAATAGCGGCTATTATGCTCTTTAAATATGGCTTTATAAAGTTAAACAATTCCTTTTTCAATTTTATCAATTCACTCATAAAATTCATCACTGCCTTTTTTAGTCCATTTTAGTCCGTTATTTTTTCGCGCGCGTAAAAAAAATAGCGGGACCGTTTTATTGAACGGCCCCGCTAAATTTATAAATAAATTTATTTGCTGGATAGCTTACGCTAAATCACCTGTTTTAGTCTTTTTAACGCTCATTGCTGCGCGATTTTTAATTGAAAGCGCCGGATTATGCCTGATAGCCTGCGCTGTTTCAATATTAAAGACTTTACGGCGGGGCCGATTTTTAAAATTTAAATACCCTCTGTCACAAAGATCTGCGCTCATTAGATTTATGAGCCGAACTGCGGGATTCGAATTTTTTACGATATCATTAAAAATTTGATTTTGAATCATCGGTACCCTCCTTTTCTTTAATATTATAAATTCCTCACATCGTAACACTTTTTTTTAAGATTGTCAATCACTTTTTTATTTTTTTTATTTACTTATCATTGCTTGAATTTTAATAGTTATTTCACCCGTTAGCAATATTTGCTTCATTCCAATGTAATTCATTTAAAATTACCGTTTATTTTAGTCCGATTGTATTGAAAGAAAATTAAATATATGATAAAATAAGGCAGGATAAGGCAAAATAAGATCGGACATAACAGACAATACGATATAAGCATAAATTAATCATCAGGCGGTAGTTTTTGTGGACGCTATCAATATTAAAAACTCGTTTTTAGATTTTGACTTTCTAAAGGTAATGCTTGCGGCGAGCCCTGATATAGTTTTAATAACGACCGTCGATGCAGGAATAATCGTGGATGCCAACGATCTTTTTTTTGAAACTTTCGGCTACGATCGAGATGAAATAATCGGGAAAACTACCATTGAAACCGGCCTGTGGCCGACGCCCGAGCACAGGGCTGAATTAGTTTCTCTTATTCTCGAAAAAAATATCGTACGCAACGCCGAATTTGTAATGAAAACCAAAAACGGCAGCCTGAAAAATCTATTAATTTCAAGCGTTCTTGTTGAAATTAACGATGAACGTCATTTTTTTTTAATGGCGCGCGATATGACCGAAAAAGTCGAAAGCGAATTAGCCATTCAAAACATTCTTAAAAATACTTCAGCGGTTTTTGGAAAAGATTTTTTTGAAGCCTTGGTTAAAGAGCTTTCCCGCGTACTAAAGATGCGCTACGTTATAGCCGGTCAGATTATTTCAGAAGACGGCGGCGGTCGCATACGCACCATTGCAGTCTGCGACCGCGATAAAATAATCGATAATTTCGAGTACGACATCCCGGGAACTCCCTGTGAGAAAGCAAAAACACTATCAATATGCATTTTTCCTTCGGGCGTACGCGATCTTTTTCCAAAAGCGCAAATGCTCGCTAAAGTTAACGCCGAAAGTTTCGCCGCCGTGCCGCTATTATCATCCTCATCAAAACTTCTCGGAGTAATTTCAGCTATCGACGAAAACTTTATAAAAGACACCCACCTCTTAAAAACCGTCATGGCCGTCTTTTCTTCGCGCGCTTCCGCCGAACTCGAAAGATTGCAATATGAAGTCGAAACGCTTAAGGCAAAAGAACTCGCCGAGGCCGCCAATATCGCTAAAAGCCATTTTTTAGCCAATATGAGCCATGAGCTGCGAACTCCGTTAAACGGTATAATCGGTTTTTCTAATTTACTGCTGTCAACCGCGCTCAACGACACTCAAAAAAAATTTCTTGAAATGATTAGCGTATCATCTAAAAATCTTTTAGAACTCATAAGCGACGTTCTTGATTTTTCAAAAATCGAGGCCGGTAAATTAAGACTCGATATGAAACCCATCAAAATCAAAGACATTATAATTAATACGGTTAACGCGGTTTCTGCATCGGTGAAAACCAAGGACATACAGCTGAAATATTCATTTATAAACGATTTTGACTACGCCGTAATAGGCGACGGCGTCCGGCTTAATCAAATAATAGCTAATCTTCTTATAAACGCCCTTAAATTCACGGTTAAGGGCGTTATCGAAATCACGGCCGCCGAAGTTGAAAAAAATGAATCTATGGCAATTATCAGAGTTTCAGTTTCAGATACCGGGATAGGCATCGCCGAAAATAAAATCGAAGAGATTTTTGAAATGTTCCACCAGCTTGACGAATCTTATAACAGAAGACAGGGCGGCGCAGGCCTCGGCCTTGCTATAGTCAAAAGCCTTCTCAATTTAATGAACGGCACACTCTCAGTTAAAAGCCGCGAAGGTTGCGGAAGCACATTTACCTTCGAAATACCTTTTAATTTGACTGACGAACCGATCGCCGCCGAAAATAAGGAACAGATTGATAAAACCGAAAATAAATTGAACGGTATCAATATACTTCTTGCCGAAGACGACAGGATCAGCCAGCTCTTAATATTAACGATAGCCGGACAAAATGGCTGGAATGTTGATGTGGCGCCAAACGGTTCCGCCGCGCTCGATAAATACAATGAAAAAAAATATGATATAATTTTTATGGACGGCCAGATGCCCGATATTGACGGCTTCGAAGCCACGCGAATAATTCGCGAAAAAGAAAAGAAAAACGGAACGGACCGTACTCCCATAATAGCTATTACGGCCTACGCGCTTAAAGACGACCGCGATAAATTTATCATGGCCGGTATCGATGATTACATTTCTAAACCTATCGACGATCAGGAACTTATAAATAAAATGAATACGCTTATCAAATTTGAAAGTTAAGTGAAAAAATATAATGCCAATATTAGCATTATTATTGTAAAAGACATAATAAGTTTTGTTGCCGGCCTTCACAATGATGACTGGTTAATTTCGTTTACTATAATTATAACTGAACAACAACAATAACATAATATAATATAACGAACCGCGAAACACTGCAATATTTGCCCGTTTCGCGGTTTTAATTTTATATATAACTTTTTTTATTTTTTTATTTAGCCACTTCAGGATGCGCTTCGAGATAATCGCGATATTCGGTCTGAGCATTTTTGAGCTGCTGGAAAGCATTCATAATCTCCGCCGAAGTTCCATTCGATGAATCGCTTTCTAATAATCTTACGTAATTTTGATAAGCCGCGGTGTATCTATCTTTAACAGCTTTTGAAGAATCGTCCTGATAAGTTTGCTGCGGCTTTGCCTGCTCGATCGCGCTGGCTATATTTTTATTAGCGGCCGGCTGACTGCTCGGCAGCGTAGGATTAACAGCAGGAGCCGGTTCAGCCGAATTTTTGCCGGCCGGCTCGTTAGTATCAGTTATGCGGCCGCTATTTTTACTGACCGAAGGACCGAACGGAGAAACCGATTCTTTAGCCTTTTTATCTTTGAAGTGCTTATATATAAATACACCCGCTATAGCTACGCCCGCTATTATAAGCGCAGGTAAAAACAACGGAGAAGCCGTAATAGCAGCCACCGCGCCGCCTACAGCGCCAAAACCGGCAGTAACAGCGCCGCCGACGGCCGCACCTACACCCGCTACCGCGCCGCCCACAGCGGCTCCGCCTACGGCTACCGCGCCCGCCGCGGCAGTGCCCATAGCTACCGCGCCGCCGGCGAGAGCTGAAACGCCGCCTACTATGGTCGGCCATGCAATTACCGCGCCGGCGCCTATAAGGCCGCCTACGATAAGATGCTTCGTAGAAGCTCTCGCCGTATCATAAAACATCGAAACTAAAGCAAAAGATACCATACACATCACTAATATAAAATTATTAAGTCTGCTTTTTTTAGATAAAGTCATTTCCAACATCGCAGATCACCCCTTTTATTAATTAATAACATTACTAAACATTTGTAACCGTTTATCAACCGTTTTCATTCTATTTTATTGCGAGAATATTTTAGATAACTTTTTTCAATATGTATTTTATCCTCGTACTAATATTATACTATAAAATTTTAGTTTTGGGGCTATTATTTTTAATTATTTTTATCTCTATTTTTATCTCTCATGCCATAAACTTTTTTCATGCCTTTTGTTGGTTTTGCGCCACCGGAAATTATTGTTTCGGCTCACGGTAATGCTCTAACGCACAACGGCCTTAGTATATTGCCAAAAAGCATTGAAACCTGATTAAATTTAATTAGAATCGATTTGCAGAAACTTTTATCGAGAGCTGTTCATTTTAATTTTAAACGCATAATTACCACATCGATTTACGGTATTGTTTTACCGCGAGCAATAAACCGTAGTCATGGCAGCGCCATTATAGCTCCGCATTTGCGTGCACTGCACGCAAATGCAAACAAGCAAGCTGGCAGAAAAATAAGTAAAAGGCAAGAAAGAAAAAAGAAGAAAGAAAATTTAAACGAAATTAAAGCCCTGGCAGAGAAAGCTATCGATCAACTTACAAAAAAGCGTCAGGCAATTTGCCGAAAGAGGGTGGGGCATGGGGAGGG
>CAYTCW010000085.1:15624-19366 GCA_964436235.1 uncultured bacterium | reverse complement strand
TTAGCGTTTAATATGCCCTGTTTTTGCATTGTTTTTGCAATTTGAATTTTAGCGGTATTCGCTCGAATTTTAGTGGTGTCCGCCGCAAACGAAATCGGAGGATATCGGCGAGACCTTTCCGGCTTCGTAATTTTCTTTTACGTTTTTTACGAAATCGCCGTCGGATACGAGCACTTCTATTCCTACGCTGTTGAAGCCGGCAAGGGGCCTTCCGCCAATTCCGCCGACGACTATGGCGTTGACTTTATTTGCTGCAAGAAGGTTTACGGGCGCCATGCAGCCTCCGTCAACATGCGGAGGATTGGCGATAACCGAACATTCAACGAATTTTTTATTTTCATCGAATGTTAAAAGGCTGAAGCAGTCGCAGCGTCCGAAATGCGATGATCTTTCGGCGTCGAGGCCGCCTTTGCCCATAGATGGAACGGCAACTTTTATTGTTTTTGACATAATGAAACATCCTTTCAATATTTTAATTTGATTGTTCATTATTATCCCGGAATTTTTAACGCAGCTTAAAGGTTTTTCTCTTTATAGTAAAGAATTTCAGGAGAACCCCGTTACGCGCGCCGGCAGATATATAATGAACGCTATTATTAAGGAGCAATTTCCGTGCCTGAATAATATTTGTGATTTTGGTATAAAAATTGCGATGTAGTTGTGCATGAAAATATTTTTTTGGAACGGAATTTTAAAATATTAAGGTTAATTATAAGGTGTAATTATTATGAAAATCGGCTTTTTTACTGATAATTTTATTCAGATATCCAATCACCCCGGACGCTCGGCCGGCCTTTATATCTTCGAAGTGTCCGGCGGTGCGATTAAAAATGAGGAAAAATCAGTTTTTAGCGATACCGATTTTTCAAAAACTGCGTTTGGCGATCATTGCGCTCACGGCCGCGGAAAGCAGGCCGCTCATGGCTGTTTCAGATTTAAAAACGGCCTTATTGAAATAAATGAAAATATTAAAAATCTCAATATAGGCGGCCCTTTTTTCGGTTGCGAAATTATTTTTTGCCGCGCCGTCGGTTACAATCTCGAACAAAAATTGACTGGCGCCGGAATTGAAGTGTTTATAACCGATGAAATCGATATAAAAACGGCCCTGGAGCTGTTTTTAAAAGGCGCCTTAAAAAAAGCGGCATAAGTAAAATTTGTTTTTGCAATATTGCAATATTGCAAAAATGTAATATTGCAATGGAGATTCAATATGCACAATAAAACATGCTGGGCGTGCGGCCCGGACAATTCAGCCGGCCTCAGGCTCGATATAAAGCGCGACGAGTCATCGCGCGGGAGTTTCGCGTCGTTTTTAATCGACGGCCGTTACGAAGGAAATGACGGGATCGCCCACGGCGGGCTTTTATGTTCGATATTCGACTCGGTAATGACCAACGAGGCTATGGCCTGCTGTGATAAAAGGGTTTTTACGGCTAAACTCGAAGTTAAATTCAAAAAAAAAATAAAGATCGGCGAGCGAATAAAGGTAAGCTGCTGGTTTGAAAAAAAATATTTCGGCTTTTTAATAATGAAAGGCGAGATAATAAATAGTGAAAATAAAGTCGCTGCAAAAGCCAGCGCTCTATTTTCGGAACAATAATTTTGGTAATCTAAATGAGTGAATGGAGGCAATTTTTATGAAAATAGCAGTAACATCGACAGGTGCGTCGATTGATAGTACCGTTGACGAGCGTTTTGGAAGAGCCCGTTACATCGTGATTTACGATACCGACAGTAAATCGTTTGAAACCATCGATAATGAAACCCATGTCAATTTATCTCAGGGCGCGGGTATTCAAACGGCCGGAAGCATGGCTGAAAAAAAAGTTGATGTGGTTCTTACCGGCCGCGTCGGTCCTAAAGCGTCTGAAGCGCTCAATAGAGCTAAAATCAAATTTGTCGAAGGCATAAGCGGAACGTGCAGAAGCGCCGTTGAAAAGTATTCAAACGCTTCATAGTTAAGAGGGGATAATATGGATAATCAGGTAACTATAGACAGGCCGTTAAAAATAGTCGTCGCCTCCGGTAAAGGCGGCACCGGCAAAACCAGCGTGGCTGTCAATATGGCGCTTTCAAGCGATCTGGATATATCGCTTCTTGACTGCGACGTCGAAGCGCCAAACTCGCATCTGTTTTTTCAGAACAATGACGATTTAGAAAATGACTGCCGCGACGAATTTTTCGATTCAGTCGAAGAATTCAGCGTAAGCGTGCCCGAATTTAACGATAATTTGTGCAACGGCTGCGGTTTTTGTAAAACTATATGTAAATTTAACGCCATAACGATGATACTTAATAAACCTTTATTTTTCGCCGAATTATGCCATTCGTGCGAGGCGTGCTTCAAAGTATGCGCCATGGGAGCCATTACTCCGGTTAAAAAAATGATAGGTAAAATCAGGCGCAAGAAAATAAATGACAAATTAAGTTTAACCGACGGTATTTTAAACGTAAGCGAGGCTAAAAGCCCGCCGCTTATAAAGAAGATAATTAAAACTTACGCCGGCAACGGGCTTTGTATAATCGACGCGCCCCCCGGAACGAGCTGCCCGGTCGTTGCGGCTTCCTGCAGAGCGGATTATGCTATTCTTGTAACCGAACCCACCCCTTTCGGTTTGAGCGATTTAAAGCTCGCCGTAGATACCTTAAGGCAGCTTAAAATAAAATTCGGCGTCGTTATAAATAAATATGACGGCGATTTCGGAGAAGTTAAAAAATACTGTGAAGTTGAAAACATAGAGTTGTTGGGCATTATTCCTTTCGATATAAAGATCGCGCAGATATATTCTAAAGGCGGCATTATAGTAAACGAGCTTCCCTTCATGCGCGACCTGTTTTCTAAAATGCTTGAAAAAGCACTTAGCGAGGCGGTTAAATGAAACAGATAGCATTAATTTCAGGCAAAGGCGGCACCGGCAAAACCTCTGTTACAGCCGCTTTTATACAATTAGCCAAAAACGCGGTCGCCGTCGATTGCGACGTCGATGCGGCCAACCTTCATTTATTGATAAGCCCCAGAAATCAAAGGCGTTCGCCCGCGGCTTTTATGAGCGGCTATGACGCCGAAGTAGATAAAAACAGATGTATAAGCTGCGGCAAATGCGTTCCGATATGCGTTTTCGACGCCATAGCGCGAGACGAAACGGATAATAAAGTTAAAATAAACCATCTGCTCTGCGAAGGCTGCGGCGCATGCGTTACTATATGCCGCGCAAACGCCATCAAGCTCGTCGATAAACAGGCTGGAGAAAGTTATATTTCAAATACGCGTTTCGGCGTCATGGCGCATGCCAAACTGCGCGCCGGCGAAGGTTCGTCGGGTAAGCTCGTCGCCGAGATAAGAAAACAGGCATCAGATATCGCCCAATCTGAAAATAACGATTTTATAATATTAGACGGACCTCCGGGTACCGGCTGTCCCGTTATTGCCACGCTCACCGGCACCGATTACGCGATCGCGGTTATCGAACCCACCGTTTCCGGCATACATGACGCTAAGAGAGTTATCGAGCTGTGCAGGCATTTTAAGGTCGGCGTTATGGCTATAATTAATAAATACGATATAAACCCGGCTATGAGCGCGGTTATCGAGCAGTTCGCGGCCCGCGAAAATATAAAGGTGATAGCTAAAATCGCCTATGATAAAATTTTTAGCGAGGCCATGAAAAAACAGATGACCGTTATTGAATACGATAAAAATTCAGCCGCCGCGGCTTCGCTTGTGTCGGCGTGGGATAAT
>CAYTCW010000085.1:3100-15524 GCA_964436235.1 uncultured bacterium | reverse complement strand
GACGGCTGCACCGGCGATTACGCGGAAGACCTGGCAGCTTCGATGCTGGCTTCCACTTATGGTTTCGATATGGACAGCGACGTTAAATACGACGAGAAGGCTGAAATCTGGAAGATCAATAACATTAAAGTGCGCACGCGTAATATTACGCAGTCGGCCATAGGCGATAAAAAAGGCATGTGGACTACCGTAATAGCGGCCGCTGTATTGGTTTTATGATATAATAAAAATCTGAGAAATCAAAAAAGTTAGAAAAGTCAGGAAGGAAATTTATATGGATCTGTCAGTAAATAATAAGGAAAACAATCTTAAAAGAATTAAAAACACTATATTGGTAATGAGCGGTAAGGGCGGCGTCGGTAAAAGCACCGTAGCTGTTAATTTAGCTCGCGCGCTGAACGCTTCCGGCCAAAAAACCGGGATAATGGATATCGATATCCACGGCCCTTCGGTTGCCAAGATGTTAAATATCGAAGGTGAAAATCTTCGTCAGACGCCTACGGGGTTTCTAGCGCCGGTTAAAGTCGGCGATAATTTTTACGCGGCGAGCGTATCTTTTCTGCTTGAAGATGACTCTACACCGGTAATCTGGCGCGGCCCGATGAAAAGTAATTTTATAATGCAGATGCTCGATTCTTTCGCGTGGCCTGAAATAGACTATCTGATAGTCGATTGCCCTCCGGGCACCGGCGACGAGCATATGACCATAATACAGACTTTCGGCAGGGTCAGCGGCGCGCTTATCGTAACGACGCCCCAGCAGGTGGCCTGCCTCGACGTTAAAAAGGCGGTCAATTTTTTAAAGCAGATGTCGGTAGATATAATCGGGCTTGTCGAAAATATGGCTTATTTTGAATGTTCAAAGTGCCATGACAGGATTGAAATTTTTAAAACGGGCGGATTGAAAAAAATGGTGGAAGAGTTTAAAATTCCCGTTCTGGGTTCTCTTCCTATTGAAATCGCGGTCGGCGAGTCGGGCGAGACCGGCGAATCGCTTCTTGAAAAAAGCGCGGATTCGATCGCGGCTAAGACCTTTATGAATATAGCGCGCGAATTAATAGCGGGCGTTCATTCGGGGAGTGAAGTCAAAAAAGCCGCCGCGGTTCAGGCTTAACGGGTTAAAGTATTATTTATTGATCACAGGAGGGATTTTATGCCTAATTTAAATGGAACAGGGCCTTTCGGAGACCCTAACTGGATATGCAGGCGCACGAGTAACGTGCAGAGCGGAAATTTTGCCAGGGGCGGCAAAGGTAATTTTTGCCGTGCAGGCAAAGGAGCCGGAATGGGCGTTGGTATGGGTATGGGTATGGGCGCAGGCCGCGGCGCGAGGTTTAATCAGGGCGGATATAACGCTAATTATGCCGCGCCGGTAGAGGCTCAAACCGATACCGCGGCTGAAATAAGCGCTTTAAAAGAAAAAATTTCATCGCTCGAAGACGCGCTTAATAAAATGAGACCGGAAACCGGCGAATAGAAAGTTAAATTAAGCCGAAGATTTTTCGGCGGCCCGTGAGGGGCGGTATTTATAATATCTTCCCCTCACCCGCACTTATACTTATATATTTTTATAATCAGGTTGTGGTATATTGTGATAAATTTTAACCCGATAGGAATTATTTATACTCCGTTTAAAACGATCGAGAATATGCCGATACAGTCCGCCGCGGCAAAAGGCGCCGCCGGCAAAATTATCATCAATGAAGAATTTGCGGCCGGTTTGAAAGATCTTAACGAATTTTCGCACATTCATCTGATCTACCATTTCAGTAAATGCGCCGGCCATTCGCTCGTAGTAAAGCCTTTTTTAGACGACAAAACGCACGGTATATTTTCGACGCGTTCTCCTAAGAGGCCGTGCGCGATAGGAATGTCGATAGTTAAAATAACTGGCGTCAGCGCGAATGAAATAATGGTTGAAAATGTCGATATGCTCGACGGAACGCCGCTTTTAGACATAAAACCCTATATTCCCGAATTCGACGTTATAGGCGGCGCCGTAAAAATTGGATGGTATCAAAATAAACCGAAAGACCTTCATGAAACCAAATCGGATGAAAGGTTTAAATAAAATAACAAGATATAGCTAATTTTTAAAGCAGATATAAAAGATGAGACGATAGATTTAAAACTGTATCGATGAAAAATATAAAAACGATAATTAAATTATTAATAATATTATTTATCTTTTCGCAGGCAGCCGCTCAGGTTCACATTCATAGCTGTGATGGTGAATTTGACCAGGTTTCAAGCTGTCTGCTTTGTAATTATTTATATATTTCATTATCAACTTTAGTTTTATTATTTTCAGGTTTTATCATTTTATTGCAGATTAGCGCTGCCGGTAAAATTGTTTTTATTGCGCCGGCAATTTTTGTTTTTAAATATATTTTGAGAAATAAAGCCCCTCCGGTTTTTAATTATAATTTTAGCTGATATAATTATAATTAAAATTTACGGAGGGGTAAATGTTAATGTTATATAAAAACGATAAATTTAAGTTTAAATTTTTGGCGTTATTGTTGTTAACCGCCTTTATATCGGTATCGGGTATATTAAATAATCAGAATGTATGCGCGGCCGCCGAAACTGAAGGTAAAAACGAAGCGGCGAAGATAGATAAATTGGAAAAACAGGTTATGGAACTTACGAACGCTTTGAATAAACTCAGCGGTGAAATGAATAAAATGAAGAAGGAAAAATCTGCGGCGGCAGCTTCGGCTGAAGCGGGAGGGGGCCGCCTTATCGGTAATAATGGCCCGGACGCCGCCGCGGTTGAAGTTTCGGAGGCCGACGAACTCGCCTTAATCAAAAATAAAGCGAAGTTATCGGCCGCGCAGAGAAGCTCAGGCGCGCAATATTCTTCGGAGCGCATTGTTTCTAAAACTTTTAAAGGCGGCGAGCGCGCCCAGCAGGCTATCAATCCTGAAATATCGGTTACCTTCGATCATCTGTCTTCTTACAAACTCAACTCGCCTCATAATTACGCCGGATTTCAAAGCGGCGAAAATTTTCGAATGGCCGGCATTCATATGCAGTCGGAAATGGACCCTTATTCATTCGGCAAACTTACATTTGCCGCTAAGGAAGGGGCTTTTGAAATGGGCGAAGCGTACGCGATATTCAGCAATATGATTCCGGGCTCCACTCTGACCGCCGGTAAATTCCGCTCGCAGTTCGGCGTTATCAACCGCTGGCATTTGCCCGCTTTAGATTCATGTATGCATCCGATTTCGCTTTCGACGATTCTCGGCCCCGGCGGTATTTCAGGTAAAGGATTTTCCATTGACCATAATCTTAAAAAGCCCTGGGCGGACGCTAATGAAATCACTTTTCAGCTCCAGCGCGCCGATAACCCTTATTTATTTTCCGGCGCTAATTCCGGGCATATTCCTTCCGCGCTGATTCATATTAAAAATTACTACGACTTGAGCCGCGATAAATATTTCGAGTTAGGATTAACCGCCATGATGGGCCCTAACAGTCGTTTCGGCGTCAATAATCCTGCCGGCGGAACCTTCGATGAAGCCAAACGATATACAAAACTCGCGGGGCTGGATCTGACTTATTTTTATGAACCGGTAAATATGGCTAAATATAAAAACTTTCTATGGCGCGCCGAGTTGTTTCACGTTAATAAAGAAATAACGAACGCATTAAGCGGAAAAAATGAAAATATAAATACATTCGGCGGTTATACCTATATTCAGCGTAAAACTTCCGAGCAATGGGAACACGGCTTAAAATTCGATTATACGCATCCGTT
Organism: uncultured bacterium; assembly: GCA_964436235.1. Classification (GTDB taxonomy): domain Bacteria; phylum Muiribacteriota; class UBA9980; order UBA9980; family UBA9980; genus UBA9980. Next base: position 11,758 of record CAYTCW010000085.1, on the reverse strand, counting down.
TCAGGTCGATAACAAGCGCTTCAGAACTTATGCGATATCTCCTTACGTTAATTTCTGGCAGAGTCCATGGGTTAGAACGCGCTTTCAGTACGATTATATAAACAGTAACTTCGCGCCGCAAAAGGTTGAGCATCGCGCTAATCTTCAGCTTACCTGGTCGTTCGGACCGCATAAGCACGAAAAATATTGATTTGCGGCCGGAAATTTCCATGAAAGGAAATTTAATTTAACTCGAAGGCGTTTTGACGCCGGTAAAAAAATAATCGTATTGAAAAAGGAGAAAAGTATATATGAAAAAAATAATATTTTTAACCGTGGCGATTTTTATAATGTCGTTTTCTATCGTTATAAATATGTTTTCGGCCGCAGTCACGGCCGCGGCTGAAGTTAAAGATAAAATCAACGTGGTAACCACTCTTACCGATTACGCATATTTTGCCCGCGAAATAGGACGGGAAAAAGTGGAGGTCGTAAATATATGTCAGGGCGATGAAAACGCTCACTTTGTAAGGCCTAAGCCGAGTTTTGTCAAATTGTGCCAGCGCGCCGATCTTTTTATAGGCACCGGCTTAGATTTAGAATTATGGGTGCCCGGCCTTCTTGAAAAATCGGCCAATAAAAATATACAGAGCGGCCAGATCGGCTATGTAGCGGCCGCCGACGGCATTAAAATGCTCGAAATTCCGGAAGTGTTAAGCCGCAGCGAAGGCGGATTGCATGTTTACGGCAATCCGCATATCACGGTCGGGCCTTTGAACGCCTTTCAGATAGCCGATAATATACTGATAGGTTTAAGAAAAGTATCGCCGGAAAATACCGCTTATTTTGAAAAAAATCACGCCGATTTAAAAGACCGGTTGGTAAAAGCGCTCTATGGCGAGCAGCTGCCGGCGTTAGTGGGCGCGGAAGAGCTTGTTGAAATGACGCGCAATAATACGCTGATTAAATTTTTAAATGATAATAAATTAAAAGGCGAGCCGCTTATATCTAAACTCGGCGGCTGGCTTAAAAAGGCGATGCCGCTCAGAGGCACTAAAATCATTAATTACCACCGCAGCTGGATATATTTTAATTTCGTTTTCGGCATCGAGGCGGCTTCGGAAATCGAGCCGAAACCCGGAATCCCGCCTACGCCGAAGCATATTCTTGAAGTAATCGATATCATAAAAAAAGAAAATATTAAAATTATATTTTCCGAAAATTTTTATGATATAAAAAAAGTTATGCATATCGCCGAAAAAACAGGCGCTAAACCAGTTATTATAGCAAATTATGTTGACGGCGAATCGGGCGTGGATACATATTTTAAATTGATAGATTCATGGCTCGATAAGATGCTGGCTGCTCTGTCAAAATAGGCGATAGAGCTAAACGAAATTAAGATATGTAAAATAGAAAGTGATTGGTTATATATGAATGAAATAATAGCTTTGATGCTCGCCCCTTTTTGTGAATGTTTAGTGCTCGTCGGCATACATTCATACCTCGGGCTTCACGTTATAAGGCGCGGCATAATATTCGTGGATCTGGCTTTCGCGCAGATAGCGGCGCTTGGATTGACCGTAGGTTTTCTTTTCGGAATCATGCCGGATTCCGTCGGGGCCTACTGGATTTCTCTTTCGTTCACTCTTATCGGCGCGTTTTTATTTTCGCTTTTCCGTTCAGTCGAATCGAAAATACCGCAGGAGGCTATAATCGGCTTAGTTTATGCCATAGCGGCAAGCGCGATGATAATAGTCATCGACAGGGCGCCTCATGGCGCGGAACACATAAAAGAAATAATGACCGGCGATCTATTATTCGTTAAATGGGACTTTGTTATAAGCGCGGCGATAGTATATTCTATAATTGGAATATTTCATTATATTTTCAGAGATAAATTCGTCACGCTTACCGAAAACCATTCTAAGGCAGGTCAATCTACGCTGTGGGATTTTTTGTTTTACGCTTCGTTCGGCGTTATCATAACTCACTCGGTTAGAACGGCAGGCGTATTGCTTGTATTCGTTTTTCTTGTCGCCCCCGCGATATTTACAAAACTATTCTGGACGGGCTGGCGCGATCAGCTTATAGCCGGATGGCTCACGGGAACTCTCGTTTCGGCCGGCGGCCTTTTCACTTCTTATTATCTGGATATGCCGTGCGGGCCTGCCGTAATTTTATTTTACGGCGCGGCGCTTCTTATGGCGGCGGTTTTTTACAGGTATAAATTTTTTATTCCGGTTAATTCGATACTGGACCAAATACAGGGACCAATTATAAAATCAAAGGAGATTAATTAAAATGAGCAAGTCAAAAGCATGCGGAAAGTACACAAAGGCTATTCACGCCGGACAGACCATAGATCCTTTATACGGCGCGGTATCGGTGCCTATATATCAGACTTCGACCTTCGCTTTTTTATCGGCTGAAGACGGCGCCGCTAAATTCGCGGGCGAAGTTAAAGGTTATAAATATACCCGGTTGGGCAATCCTACGGTAAAAGCCCTCGAAGATTCGGTCGCCGAGCTTGAAAACGGCTACGGCGGCCTTGCCACCTCTTCCGGTATGTCGGCTATATCGACGGTTTATATGACTTTTTTGTCGGCCGGCGCGCATATCGTTTCGACCGGTTCGGTTTACGGCCCTTCTCGCCTCGTTATCGAAAAGCAGTTTTCGCGTTTTAACGTCGAATACAGTTATATCGATACTTCCGATGCCGCTAATATCGAAAAAAGCATAAAACCGAATACTAAAATGCTTTATATCGAAACGCCGGCCAATCCCACGCTGGCAATAACCGATTTAAAGGCGTGCGCTAAGATCGCTCAGAAGCACGGCATCGTTTTAGTCGTTGATAATACCTTTATGGGCCCATGCTTTCAAAGGCCGATAGAATACGGCGCCGACGTGGTGGTCCATTCGCTCACTAAATCTCTTAACGGCCATTCAGACGTCGTAGCGGGAATGATAGTCACTAAAAATGCCGGGCTGTACAAGCAGATACAGGCCGTTCACTATCAGATGGGCGGAACTATAGACCCGAATCAGGCATGGCTAGTTTTACGCGGCATTAAAACCCTTCCGCTGCGAGTCGAAAAAAGCGCGCAGAACGCCATGTTGCTCGCTGAATTTTTACAAAAACATCCCGCCGTTACCAGCGTTACTTATCCCGGACTTAAAACGCATGCGCAGCACGAACTCGCATGCAGCCAGATGAGCGGCTTCGGCTCGATGATAACCTTTGAAGTAAAAGGCGGGCTTAAAGCCGGAAAAACCGTTATGAACGGCGTAAAATTAGCGGCTCTCGCGGTTTCACTCGGCGGCATTGAAAGTCTTATACAGCATCCGGCTTCGATGACTCACGCTGGCGTATCTAAAAAAGACCGTGAAGAAGCCGGAATTACGGACGGGCTTGTAAGATATTCAGTCGGCTGCGAAGACGTTGAAGATATAATAGCGGATCTTGCGCAGGTGCTCGATAAAATAAAATAAAATAAGGTAAAATAAGGTAAGTAAAGTAAAATAAAACACAATAATAAGCTAAAATATGATCAGGAGGTGTATTATGGATGCTGAAAACATTTTATGGCAACAGAAGGCGGACGATAACTTAATGGTGTTCGGTCCGGTTCCTTCCAGGCGGCTCGGAAGAAGTCTCGGCGTGAATAATATACCTCCTAAAATATGTTCTTATTCGTGCGTTTATTGTCAGCTCGGGCGCACCGTAAAATTTATGTCGTCGTCTGAAAAGTTCTATGGCCCCGATGTGATTTATGCGCGTGTCAAAGAAAAAACCGATAAAATAATTAAACTTGGCGAAAAACTCGATTATATCACCTTCGTGCCGGACGGCGAACCATCTTTAGACGCGGACCTTTCGGATGAAATTGAAAAAATTAAAACGCTCGGTTTTAAAACGGCGGTAATTACCAATTCATCGTTAATTTGCGATGCGGCGGTATCGAAAGCGCTTTCTAAAGCGGATCTTGTATGTTTTAAAGCCGACGCCGTTTATAAAGATATATGGATCAAAATAAACCGTCCGGCTAAAAACATCAAGTTAGAAGCTGTTTTAGAGGCGATAATCGAATTTTCGGCGTCATATAAGGGCGTTTTGATTACCGATACGATGCTTGTAAAAGGCATTAACGACGGCGCCAAGCATTTAGAAGCCGCGGCGGATTATCTTGCCGGGGTAAAAGCCTCTAAAAATTATATTTCGGTTATTACCCGGCCGCCGGCTGAAATGCGCGTTAAAAAGCCCTGCGAAGAAAATCTTAACAGGGCTTATCAGCTTATAAACGCAGCGACTGGAAAAGCGGAGTATAATATCAGCTACGAAGGCGCTGATTTTTGCTATATGGGAGAGGCTGAAAAAGATTTTTTGAGCATAATTTCAGTGCATCCGATGCGCAGCGATGCGGTTAAAGAGTTTTTAGAGCGCGCCGGATTGGATCAGGCTTTTATACAGGAGCTTAAAACGCGCGGTAAAATAGTTGAAACGCGCTATGACGGAATGGATTTTTATACCAGAAAATTATAGTAAAATCCGTATGGATTTATATAATGTTATTTGTAACCGCTTAATTATATAAATTTATTAAACAATTATAAAAAGCGGATCGAAAGAAATAAATGTGGAGAAATAAATGCGCACCTATTTAGATTGTATTCCTTGTTTTCTGCGTCAGGCGCTCGATGCGCTTCGTGAAAATATCACCGACGAAGATAAAATACTTTCAGCGATAAGAAAAGTATTAGTTTATGCGTCTAAATTCGACGTGCGTAAAAGCCCGCCCGAAATGGGAATGTTGATTCACCGCATCGTTCGTGAAGAATCCGGCTGCTGTGATCCTTACGCCGAAATTAAAAAGCGTTCGATAGCCGAATCGCTTAAGGTTATCGATAAGGTCCGCGATACCATTAATTCATCCGATGATCCGTTAAAAACGGCCGCGCGGTTTTCTATCGCCGGCAATATCCTCGATTATGCGGTCGTTTCGATGCAGTCCGAATTCCGGCTTTTCGATTCGCTACAAAAAGCCGTCGATAAGCCTTTGAACGACGATATATTCGAATCGCTTCGCGCGCGGCTCGATAAAGCCTCATCGGTATTGATTATCGGCGATAATGCCGGCGAGACGGTATTTGACCGGCTTTTAATAGAACAAATCCGCGCGCCGAAAATATATTACGGCGTTAAGGGATCGCCTGTTATAAATGACGCGGTTTATTCGGACGCGGTCGCTTCAGGTCTTGACGAAGTATCCGAAATTATCGAAAACGGCTCGGATGCCCCGGGCACCATACTGCGGCTTTGCTCGGCTGAATTTAAAAAGGTATTTCGTAAATGCGGCGTTGTAATAGCTAAAGGCCAGGCAAATTTTGAAACCCTTAATAACGCCCCGCGCGCAGTTTTTTTTCTGCTGCAGATAAAATGCCCCGTTATAGCAGGTAATTATAATTATAAAGTGGGCGATTGGGTCGTAACGACCGCTGAGAGCGGAAAACGAATACAAAAGAGGAGAAGTAAATGATCATTAAAAAAATTATCGAAAAATTGTCGCATTTTGGAAACGTAAAAATTATAAGATTGGTTATAGGCCTCGGCTATACCGTGGCGCATACTGAAACCGGCCTGGGGCTTTCATATACCATGATTTCGCGCAAGGATTCATGCACGGTAAATCCGACCGCCGGATGCTTCGCCGGAAGAACTATAAAGGAAGCGCTTGAAATTATTAACCGCGATCCGGATAATATTAACAACAGGACTATATTAATTGCCTTATTTAACTCAACCGTGGATTTTGATAAATTAACTAACGCCGGCGGCGACGCGGTCGGAATAATGGATATTAAAGCCGGCGACGAAGTGTTTATGATAGGTTATTTCGAGCCGCTCATTGCATCGATTAAAAGCCGCTGCAAGCATTTAACTATAATAGAAGAAAGGCACGGCCTGACTACCGCTGAATTTAAAGAAGAAGACTGGAAATCCGATGTGAATATCATCACTTCGACTTCGCTTATAAATTCTTCATTCGAAGATATCGCCGCTAAATGTAAAAAATCCCGCATCAATTGTCTGATGGGGCCTTCGACCATTCTGGAGCCCGAATTTTTCAAGGAATATAATATGAGCTATCTTGCCGGCCTTAAGCCGCTTAACTATGATCGGATTATTGAAATTGTGTCTGAAGGCGGAGGAACGAAATTATTTAATAAATATTGTGAAAAAATAGTAGTTAAATGTTAAAATAAGATTATCAGGAATAAAATTTATAAACGCCTTTTTGGTAAAAAAGTGAGGGATCAATGCTTATAGAAACGCTTTTTGATAAAACCGCGGTTGATGAAAAACTGCATACAGGTTGGGGACTTTCGTTTTTAGTCGATAACCGCTTTATCTTTGATACGGGAGAAAAAGGCGGCTGGCTGATGGAAAATATAGACAGATTGAAAGTGCCGTTAGAAAATATAGAGGCCGTGATAATTTCTCACGATCATTGGGACCATTGGGGCGGCCTGTGGGATTTATTGAAAGCCGGCAAATGCCGTAAAGTTTATATCAGCTCGCGTTTCGGCGATAAATTCAAGAAAAAGGCTAAAAGACATAATGCCGAATTGATCGAATTGGATGATTTCACCGAAATTTATAAAAATATTTATCTTACAGGCCGTATCGACGGTTCATACGATGGTGAATATATAGCTGAACAATCCATGATTATAAGAACGCAAAACGGCATAAATATAATAACCGGCTGCGCTCATCCGGGCATAGTCAATATAATCGAAAAAGTAAAAAATAAATTCGCCGGCGAAAATATTTATACGGTAATGGGCGGTTTTCATTTAATGCGCGATGAAGAACCGGCAATAGAGGCAGTGGTAGATAAATTTATGGAAATGGGCGTGAAAAAAGTATATTCCACCCATTGCAGCGGCGATAAAGCGGCCGCGATGTTTTTAAAAAAATATGCCGGCAATTGCGGCGAAGTAATCGTCGGCCGCACTATTGAAATATAAAATGACGCTTAAGCAAAAAAAAAATGTATATTTGAAAACATATATGTTTAAAGGCGTATAAGTATAACATTAAGGAAGTTATATTATGGTCAGACAGATTTTAGAAGAGTTGCGCGCTCATGCGCCTTATACATTTTTCGGAGTGATAACCGGCGTTATAATAATGTTTTTATGCCATAAACTGCCTTTTGAATTCTCGTATCGTATTTTTTATATAATCCATCCCCTGCATGTCTTTTTGAGCGCTTTAGTCACTGCGGCGATGTACGAACTTCATCAATGTCCGAAGGTTAATTCTAAATGCTTTAAAGGCGGCTGTAATTTATGGAAATTACTTATCATCGGTTACATCGGTTCAATAGGAATAGCCACTGTAAGCGATTCCGTTATACCGTATTTTTTTGAAATTTTATTGGATATGCCTAATAAGGGCATCCATCTCGGGTTTATTGAAAAATGGTGGCTCGTCAATCCGCTGGCTCTTCTTGGCATTTTTTTTGCTCATTATAGTCCGTCCACTAAATTTCCGCACGCCGGCCATGTACTTCTTAGCACCTGGGCTTCGTTGTTTCATATTTTAATGGCTTCGACGGGTAATTTAGACATAGTTTCGTATTTGATTATCGCTGTTTGTCTTTTTATAGCGGTCTGGCTTCCGTGCTGCGTTAGCGATATAGCTTTTCCTTTGTTATTCGTTAAAAAGAAAGAAGCGGCCGGCGATGAGTGATCTAACGGCGATAATTAATAAAAGAACGCGGCCGCATAATTAAAATATTGTTAATTGGTAAAACGACTAAAAAATAAAAATAATAGTAGGGAGAATATTATGAAAAAATTTGATACCGTAGTTATAGGCGGGGGACCGGCTGGTATTACTGCAGCTATTTCGGCCAAACGCAATTATCCTCAAAAAAGCGTCGCCTTGATACGCCGCGAAGAACAGGTTATGATTCCATGCGGCATTCCTTACATATTCGGTACTTTGGAATCGCCGGAGAAAAATTTGATACCCGATGCCGGGTTAAAAAATAATGCGATAGAACTAATAATAACCGGCGTCGATAAAATCGATACGAAAAAAAAGTCTATTCAGACTCCCGGCGGTGAAATATCATGGGATAAACTTATAATTGCTACCGGATCGAGACCTTTCGTACCGCCTATACCGGGTAAAAATATTAAAGGCGTATTTGATATAAAAAAGGATTCTAATTATCTTAAAGAACTTAAAAAACATATAGCTGAAGCTGAAAATATAGTTATCGTCGGCGGCGGATTTATCGGCGTTGAATTTGCCGATGAAATAGTTAAAACCGGCTCTAAGAAAGTTTCTATAATAGAAATGATGCCGAATTGCCTCGCTCTATCTTACGACGCTGAATTTTGCGTTGAAGCTGAAAAGAAATTACGCGCGGCGGGCGTTGATATATATACATCCACGCGCGTCGAATCTTTCGGAGGCGCCGAAAAGGTTGAATTCGTTAAAATTTCTTCGGGCGAAAGCATTCCGGCGGACCTTGTCATATTGGGCATAGGCGCTCATGCCGAAGTAGAACTGGCGCGCGCCGCGGGAATTGCGATAGGGCCCAGCGGCGGCATAATAGTTGACCGTCGAATGGAAACCAGCGTTAAAAATATTTTTTC
>CAYTCW010000085.1:0-3000 GCA_964436235.1 uncultured bacterium | reverse complement strand
GTGGCGGCATTAATACAAAAAAATATGAGAGCGGACGAAATCACTTTATTTCAAATGGGAACACATCCGGCGCTTTCGGCGTCTCCGATAGCTTATCACTTAGTCAACGCGGCCGAAATGGCCTGTCAGAAGTTTTTAAGTAAAAGTTAATAAATAGAAAGTTATTCGGGAGTACTAAAGATAGAGTCGTGAAAAAGTAAAAAAATAAAAAATAAAAAATAAAAAATAAAAAAGAGAAAAGAGAATAAAAGAGAAGATTGTAGAAAGGATTAAGCGTTATGAGGAATTTTAAAGTTAATAATTTCTTTATGCTTATATTTTCATTTGCGGTATTGCTCAATTTATACTTTTGCCCGGCCGGTTTTTCCGGACCGGATTGCGATAACTGCCCGCTTAAAAGTTTATGCGACGAAACGGTTCTTGACTGCGGCCTGCCGCTTTGTGAGGATGAAGCGTTTAGAAAGTATTTCGACCCAAATACTGGAAAAGCTAAAGATAACTCACTGGAGCTTATTCGCGCCGAATTGAATTTAAGCACCGCCGAAGCGAATCTTGGCGCCGTTACAAACGAAGTAACCGTTGAAACAATATTAAAAAAAGACTCGGTTATAAATTAAAAAGAAGGGCTGGTATTTTTCTGTGAGTGTTGCTATAGATAACCACAACAATAGTAATAGTGATTTTGACACGGTCAATTACGGCGATATAAACTTTGACTTGATGAAATATTTCGGCCAGATGAATGATCCGAGCTGCAGCTCTTATATTAAAGGGCCCTGCGGCGATTTTATGGAATTTTATTTAATTTTTGATAAAAGCGGCAGAATTTCTGAAATCAACTACTATACCGAAGGTTGCGAGGCTACTAAAACGTGCGCTTCGGTGGCCTGCCGTCTGGCATTGTATAAGAGCGTCGATGAGGCGCTTATGATTTCGGCGGGCATGATAGCCGGGAAAATTAAAGGGCTTCCCGAGGATCATAAGCATTGCGCGATATTATCGGTCACATCTCTTTATCGGGCGCTCGCCGATTATCTGCTTATGCCATGAGAGTATTTGATTAAATAATAAATTGAGGATATATGAAAATAACGGATGATCTAGGCAGAACGTTTTATTTTAAAAGGCCGCCGCGGCGCATAGTTTCTTTGTGCCCTTCGGTAAGCGAAACTTTATTCGATTTAGGCCTTCAAGATTATCTGATCGGCCGGACCGATTATTGCCTTCATCCGAAAAATAAAATAGAATCCATACAAAGCGTCGGCGGGCCTAAAAGCGTTTCCATACAGGTTCTGCAATCTTTGTGCCCCGATATAATCCTGGCGGTCAAAGAAGAAAATGATAAAAAAACTCTAGAGAATCTCGCCGCGCTTTTTTACAAATGTTTTATATTCGATATCAATACTTTTTCGGACGCGCTCGATATGATCCAAAAAATAGGGGTTATATTCGAGCGTGAGTCTCGCGCGCTCGCTATGGCGGAAGATATTAAAAAAAGTTTCGAAGATATGGGACGCGTTTGCGAAAAGTTGAATTTTATCTATATGACATGGAGCTCGCCTTATATAGCGGCCGGCACGGGTAATTATATAAATTCGCTTATTACGGGCCTCGGCTTTAATAACTGCCTTTCAAATCATATTAACCGCTATGTAAGACTTTCTCTGAGCGAACTTAAAAAGTTATCGCCGGATATCGTATTTCTTCCCTCTGAACCTTATAATTATACGGTTTATGATAAAATAAAATTCGAAAAAATCTTTCCGTCGGCCCGGACTGTTTTAGTTGACGGTGAAATGTTCTGCTGGTACGGCTCGCGCATGCTAAAAGCCGCGCCGTATATTAAAAACTTATTTAAAGAAATAATGTGAAGAAAATTAAGAATTAAGAATATGGATAATCAAAGTAAGTAATATAAACTATATTGAAATAAAATAGACAGGTATTACAATTAAGACGAAAATAATAAAAAATAAAAAAACTTGACATTAAAAAATTAATATGTTAAAATTTTAATAATAAGAATTATTACTAATTAATAAAAAGCTAATATATTAATATTTAGTTACATAAATAATTAAACATTAATTCTGTTAATTTATTGATTCATAGTTTTTTGTATAGTTTTCCAGGCCGCGTTATCAGGCGGTAATAAAAATAGAAGGAGAAAAACATGTCCAATGAAACAATGAAACCCGTAGTTGAATCCATGCCCCGTATAGGCGATAAAGCGCCTTCATTTAAAGCCGTAACCACACAGGGTGAAATTAATTTTCCCGATCAGTATCAGGGCAGCTGGGTTATATTATTCAGCCATCCCGCTGATTTTACGCCTGTTTGTACTTCGGAATTCATGACCTTCGCCAGCCTCGAACCTCAGTTCAATGAAATTAATTGCAAACTCGTAGGCCTCTCAATCGACGGTCTTTTCAGCCATATCGCATGGCTTCGTTCGCTGAAGGAAAAAATCGAATATAAGGGCATGAAGAATATAGAAGTAAAATTCCCCCTCATCGAAGATATAACCATGGAAGTAGCTAAAAAATACGGTATGATCCAGCCCGGTGAAAGCATGACTAAGGCCGTTCGCGCAGTATTTGTAATCGATCCGAAAGGCGTTATACGCACCGTAATTTACTATCCGGCCAGCCTCGGCAGAAATTTCGACGAAATATACAGAGTCGTAGTAGCCCTGCAAACCGCCGACGCTTTTCAGGTCGCCACTCCCGCCGATTGGCGCCCGGGCGACGACGTTATAGTTCCTCCCGCCGGTTCGTGCGGCGTAGCTAAAGAACGCATGGAAGGTAAAGACGATATCAAATGTTACGACTGGTACTTCTGCACGAAGAAAATCGATAAAGAAACGATTATGAACAAAATTAAAAAAACGGCAAAGTAAACCCTTTATTAAGAACGCTTAAGACCGTTTAAGACCGCGACGGGGGAAAAGAAAGGACCAATGGCCCTCTCTTATCCCCCGTGCCCCCTTTACTCTCCCTG
>CAYTCW010000084.1:0-19371 GCA_964436235.1 uncultured bacterium | reverse complement strand
GTCAAAAAATTCCCTTATCTTTAATTCTGAAAACATTTAAAATCATCCTTTCTATATAGTAGAGATCTTTTATTTATCGTCTTTGCCGCCGAAGAGAGTTTTAATTAAAATGTAGGCGATCAATATAACGAATCCTATCTTTAAAAAACTTTTGAAAGATTCGCCGCAGGCGTCGTTTTCACCTTCGCGCGAAGAACAGCACGATTTTTCTTCTTCGATTAAACCTTCGCTGGTGTAAGAACATTCTTCGCAGCATGAACATGCGCATTCGGCTTCTTCTTTTAAAATAGCTTCTCTTAATACGTCATATTCCACTTTGCTGTGGTGGCGAGGATCCATTGGAACGCTGGCGACGATATCGAGTTTGTCGTAGGGGATATTTTCATTTTTAAGTATTTCGGCTAATTTTTTGAGTATCTCTTCTCTGCTTTCTTTAGGCTCGTCAACGAGCATTACAAGAGCGTAGGCTTTTTCGCCTAATTTATCGTCGGGAATGCCGACGTAGGCCGACTGCTTAACGTCAGGATGTTTTTTAAGAAGTATTTCTACTTTGACGGGAAATAAAAGTTTGCCGTCGCGCGATATGGCGTTATGAACGCGACCGACGAGCCATACGTTTTTATTTTCATCGATGCGCGCCAGATCGCCCGTCCTGTGCCAGACCTTGCCGTCGCTTTCGATTATCTTGGTTTTAGCCACCGCGTCGGTATTATTGTAGTATGATTTGCACACGTGAAGGCCGGCTACCGCGAGTTCGCCGACTTCGCCTGCGCCGACGGTGAGGCCGTCCCAGCTGTTATTTACTAAGGTGACGGGGTTTTTATTGATCTTTAAAAGTTTATATTCGAGGCCTTCGGCGAAATGGCCCACGTTTACGCCGTCAACTCCGGCCTTGCCGCCGTCTTTCGGAAATAAAATATCTTTAGCTTCGATGTGCGCGATAGGCTCGACTTCGGTCGAACCGTACAATACCCATACTTCTGCGTTAGGAACCGCTTTTCTGAATAATTCGAGAGTGTCGTTTGATATAGGCGCGCCGCCGGTGATAACCCGCCTGATCTTCGGCATCGTTATTTTGTTCTCGTCGCAGAATTTGGCTATATTGACTATCATCGAAGGAGAAAGCGTCGCGCAGGTAATCCCGCAGGATCTAACCTGAGAAACAAGCATCAGCGGATCTTTTTCGCCGGGCCTTCCTATGTCGGTGATCGGAATTACGGTATTGACGCCGGCCGCTATATTATTAAGCGAGAATATAGGAAATGCCGGAACGTCGATGTCGCTTGCATTATAAGGAATGCATTCGTCGAGCGCGAGGTGCTGGGCCACTAAGAAGCGGTGCGTGCGGTTTGCGCCCTTTGGAACGCCGGAACTGCCCGTAGTGAAGGTTACAAGCGCCGTTTCTTCGCCTTCTACCGGTTCGATATCGTTAAGCGGCGCCGATTTGGATATTTCTTCGAGCGTAGCGGTGTATTTAGCGGTGTCGGCATGCGGGCCGGCTATTATTTTAATGGGAATTTCATTTAACTCGGGTACCGCGGCGCAAAGCTGGAACGCCATTTCAAAACTGATCATCGCCGTGGGATTGACGACTTTCGCGCTTACGCCGAGCTGGTCGCGGCGCGCCCATGAATCTAAAAATACCGCGCGGGCGCCTATCATCATAATAGCCGACATCGCCTGGTAAAGATATAAAGACATGGGCAGAAATAAAATTACGCAGTCGCCGTGCTTGATGCCGGCTTTTTTCAAACCGGTCGCCGTGCGCGCGATCACATCGTAAAAATTTTTGAAATTGATCGATTGGTTAGGTATATTTTCGATGATAGCGTTTTTATCCCATTCGCCTTTGAATGTCGGATCGGTCCACTGCAGGGCTATTTTATCCGGTTTTTTCTTCGCGTTTTCTTTGAGAAGACATACGACATTGTTTTTGTAATTGGAGCCGTCGTAAAAACCTGTTTTCTGGTTGTGAAGTTTATCGAATGTTATCATTTAATACTCTCCTTCATTTATTTATTGTTATATTCCGTTTTGTTTATGTATCTCACGGTTGTTATTATATTCGTTTTTTTATATATCAGGCTTTGTCAAATATTTTGTTTCGATTAAATCTTACGCCGTCTATATAATGTTTTGCCCATATTACTTTTTAAAAACTCTCTACAGTTTCAAACCCTTAGCTTTTATCTGCCTGATAGTTTTATAATCGGGGTTTCTGGTGTAGTTGACCTTTTCGCATTTATTTGAAAATCCGGCATTTTTGCCCTCAGCCTTTATTTTTTCGAGGCATTCGATTATGGTTTTTGCTTCTACAAGGCTTGATTTCATAGGTATGTCGATATAATTATTAATGCCCTGCGCGTCGATTTCTTTTACCTGGATTATATTTCCGTCGTCGATCTTTTCATTCATCCAGTGGACCGAGAATCCGACCGGGCGCCCTTCATACCAGGCCCACAGATCGCACATCGTGCCGCGGTTAACCGGAAGGATTCCGTGGTGCACGTTTATGCAGCCTATCGAGGGCAGAGCTAATATATCTTTTTTATAAATATTTCTGGTCCTGACATTTATTATTAAATCGGGATTAAGCTCTTTTATCGCAGCTAAGGCTTCCGGCGAATTAATATTATTGAATTGGAATATTGGAATATTAAGCGCGGTGCAATGTTTTTGGCGCGTGTCGCAAAATAGCGATGAGTACATGTTTTTGATCAGCGTCGTTGAAAGGCTGAAAACTCCCATGAACATAAGCCCGATCATCTTGAAAAATAATTTGACCGACGCGGTTTTAATGATAACTAACGCCGCTATTTCAATATCGGCGGGCAGTTTTTCGCGGTCGGTCAATTCCTTTATCAGCGAAAGATAATTATCTTTCACATAGGTTGCCCCTGATGTTACAAGCACTACTTTCATTTATAGTATCCTCTGCCTTGCGTTGGCTTTACCCCTGAATTTGTTTTTGCTTTTGTTTTGTTTTGACTTTGCCTTCGTTTTTGTTTCGGTTTTACTTTATTTTCCGGTTTTTCTGCCGTAGGAGGCGTGCGCGCCGGCGAAATCATCCGCCGACATCGAGGCCGTAAGCGATATTTCGCCGCAAAGTACTGCCGCCGCTACTATTTCGGCCATTTTAGAGGCTTTTCCGCTTCCGCGGCAGCCCATTATTTCAAGGCACGCCTTCTGCGTTTCAAGCCCCGTGCCGCCGCCGACGGTGCCGACCATTATTCCGGGCAGCGTAACGCTTACCTGTAATTTATCATTGCACATGCGCATCTGGGTTATGCCGGCCGCCGATTCTGCGGCGCAGGCCGGGTCCTGACCGCAGGCTATATAAATAGCGGTGAGCGGGTTTGAATAATGCGCCTGTAATCCGAAAGCGTGCGCCTGGATCGTTCCGAGCGAAGCTAATTCGTAAAATTTAAGCATTCTTTTCGCATCGACCTTAAGATAAGTTTTAACTATATCTTCAGGTATGCTTACTTCTGCTATTACCTTTTTGCCGCGGTTTTGAGTGAAGTTGATCGCGTTAATTTTTTTATCGCCCGATAAATTGCTTTCTAAGAAACAGTCCATCTTTTTATTCGGGTATTTTGATTTAATGAACTGCATTGCCCGGTGCGTGGCTATGGTAGTCATGTTCTGGCCCGATGCGTCGCCGCATGAGTACGAAAAACGAAGTATTAAATTGGTGCCGATCGGGTATTGATCGATAGCGATCAATTTTCCGTGGCTCGTCGTAGTTTCGGCTTCAGCTTTTAACTTATTATGATTTTTACGGACCCATTCGCTGAATTCGAACATTTCAGCGACCGTGTCGAAAGTGAAGACCGGCGTTCTGGCCACGCTGTCGGCGACTATTTGAACGTTAGCGCCGCCGGAGAGGTTCACCACTTCCGCGCCGCGGGCGATCGAAGCCACCAGAGCGCCTTCGGTAGTTGCCATCGGAATGTAAAAACTTCCGGAAGCGTGCGCGCCGTTTACTTTAACGGGGCCCGCCACGCCGAGAGGAAGCTGGCAGAAGCCGAAGAAATTTTCTATATTGCCCTGGTATTTTTCCGAACCTTCGTAATTCATCTTTTTTAATACTTCAAGGTCCGCTCCGGTACGCTCGCACAGATAACTCTGTCTTCTTTTAATGCCTTCTACGCTGTAATCGAGCGGAACCGGTATAGGCATTCCTTCCATTTTATCAGAAAGGTCAATTTTAGTTAATTTTTCGGCCGGGTTTGTTTTCAAAAGCAGCTTGATGAACGAATAAAACGAAACAAAATCATCCGCCTTGAATTCCTCGACGGTCAGCCCGAAATGCTGCTGAAAATAAGCTAAGAGCGACATTTTACCGAGCGAGTCAAGCCGGTTGAAACGCGAAAGCGGTTTATATATTGAAAGCTCTTCGGGCAATATATTAAGATGAGCCGCAATCAATGGTTTTACGCCCTCGAAAATGCCGGTTATTAGTTTTTCTTCTTCGCCGCCGTCGTTATTGGTTTTTGATTCGAATTCGTTTTTATGCTTTATTATTTCGATAATGCTGTTTCGCTGAACTTTAAAACTGTAGCTTCTTGGAAGCGGGTCGTCAAGAAGAATTACCTTCTTGAAATGCTCCCATTCCGGCCATTTTTTAGTTATTTCGTTTATTTTATGCTCGATAAATTCCTGCGCGTCTTTTATCTGGTTTTTATTTAAATAATCCCTGTCGGGGCGCGCGACGAATTCGGCGAATTCGCTGCCGTTATCGTTGGTTCCGACCACGCAGTATTCTTTTAAAAACGGCTGCGCGCCTATTCTTTCTTCGAGCTCGTCGGGATATACGTTCATGCCGCCAGCCGTCACTATTACGTCTTTAAGCCGCCCGAGTATATAAACGAAGCCGTCGCCGTCTATTCTTGCGATATCGCCCGTGCGTAAAAATCTTTTATCGGCCCATAAAGTTTTATTGAATTCAGGGCGTCCGAAAATGCCTGTGGTATTAGTCGGTGACGATATTAAAAGCTCGCCCGCTCCGTCTTTGTCGGCGTTATCTATTTTAGCCTCGACGGGCGGATAGATTTTACCGACCGAGCCGGCCGGCGCGTCGAAAGCGTTGAACACTCCGCCGCATGTTTCGGTCATTCCATAACCGAAGCCGGTTTTAATTCCGATCGAGCGTAATTTTTCTATCACTTCGTGCCGGCAGCTCGCGCCCCCGATAGTTATTTTAAAGCCGTTGAATTTAGCGCCGGTTTGCGAAAGAAGGCCGGCGAATATCTCGGCGAGCCGCGGCACCAAACATACATAAGTCACTCTGAAGTTTGAAATGATCGACATTAATTCCACGGGATTTATAGTCTGCGCGATAACGTTTCGCACGCCAAGATAAAAAGGCACCAGCGCGGCGTTTATAAGACCGAAAACATGGCTGTAGGGAAGTATGGTCATCATGGTGTCTTCAGCCGTTATGCCTCCCACCTTAAGCGAGTGGTCTATGGCCGATACTATCGAATAATGGCTGTGGGTGACGCCTTTAGGTGCGCCTGTTGTGCCTGAGGTATATACGATAAGCGCCGGGTCGTTCGGCGCTACAGATTTAGGCGGCGCCGATTCGGGAATAATTTCATCGGTGGTGCGCATTAAATCGAAATGAAAATTGATAAGCGAAGTTTTAAATTCGATATCGTTAAATACTACCGACATTTTAGGCTCGAATTGCTTGGATGTTATTATAAGTTTGGGTTTGGAATCGTTTATAATGTTGAGCAGCTTAACGTTTGGCGCCTGGCCGTCCACCGGAACTATTATTGCGCCGTAAGTGGTCACCGCCATGAAAATAGGTATCCATTTAGCGTGATTTTCAGCTACTACGACTATTCTGTCGCGTTTTTTGACGCCGAATTTCAACAGGAACGATTTAGATTCTCTGACTATGTCGTCGAATTCCTTGAAACTTATATCGCACCATTCGCTGCCGGTATAATAAGTGGCCGCCGTTTTTTCCGACGATGCGAACCTTGATAACGAGGCAATAGTCCTTTCGCTCATATTGATCTCCTGTTTATTTTATTTACTTAATTCTTAATTACTTATTGATTATTTATTTACCTGTTTATTTATCCGTTCCATTACATAAAATTATTTTTAACAGGGCGCCGCCGTTTTGATGAATTTAGGAAGTATCTTTACCTTGCAGTCTGTTTGCACGGTTTCATAAAATTCGGGCACTAAATTACCGTCAACGTGTAAAAGCGCCTTGTCGTGAAGCATTCCCCATATACTTTTAACGCCGCGCAGATTAAGTCCGAATGTGTTGCTGTCCTTTATTTCAGGCCTGCTGGTGTGGGCGTGGAAATATTCGACGAAGCCTGAACTGACCAATTTTTTACCGAAACTTAAAAGCGCCATCAACATAAGCCTTTTAAAATAGCTCAGGTCTTTGAATATTATAAAGTGTATGGTGCCGTCGTTTTCATGCTTGTACGGCGCGAAATTAGCGTAGCGTCCGACGCGGCTGCATAAAAGCATCTCGAAACCGAGACATTTCATATATATATTTTTTCTGAGTATTCTTGAATAGTAAGTCAATCCGACGGCTTTTGAAAACATTAAACTTAAAAACCCGTTTTTTAAATAAGCTTTTTCCACGCGGCCTTCCACGCGTTTTACGGTGTCGGCCGTGACTCCTACGCCGCAATTATTTAAAAATCTGCGTTTTTGCGGGGCGCCGGACTTATCGTGAAATGAAATTTCGCCGACGTCCATGCCTATAATATTTACGTCGCCGTCGACTATATTTCTGATTATCTGCACGGAGTCGCGCCAGTGAAATATATTCAGCCGCCTTGAAAAGTCGTTTGCGTTGCCGCCAGGTATCGGAACTATCAGAGTGTCCTCTTCTACATGCTGCAATACATCGTTTATAGTGCCGTCGCCTCCGCATATAATTAAAAAATTATATCCTTCGCGTTGAAGAGATACTACCGCTTTCTGGATATGCGCTTTACTGCGTGTGAAGGATACCGCGACCACTAATCCCGTTTCTTTTTGAAAAATATCGAGCTGACGGTAAAGTTCCTCGTTAATAAGAGGCCTGTAATCGCCGCCTTTGGAATATTCATTTATGATGAGCGCTATTTTATACTTAGCGTTTTTTTCTTTTTCTTTTTTTTCGTCAGTCATAATTTTATTAAAAAACCATAATTTTATTACAGAAAAATTATATCATATCCGTTCGATATTATCAAATTATTTATACTATTTTGCCATTATTATTTTTGAAGATTCTGACGACTGACGACTGACGGCTGAACGACTAACGACTAAAATTTCCTGACGCCTTGATAAAACTTGCACTTTATGTTATAATACGACAAATTTCATATAAGGCGGTTTTCTTTTTATGATTAAAAAACTTCTATATGCTATAAAAATAAATAAAATTCTTTCGTTCATTTTACTTGCGGCGTTCGTTTGGTCCGTCCTGTCATTAATCACAGGTGTTGACGGTGCGGCGGCCGGCGTTAAAAATAAAAAGAAGAAATTCAAAGTAGGCCTCGTTCTCGATACGGGCGGTCTGGGCGATAAATCTTTTAACGACTCGGCTTATTTAGGATTGCTCGAGGCTGAAAGGAAAATGAAAATTTTATCCGACGTCGGCCAGCCTTCAAATAAGCTCGAAGAAGAACAGCATTTAATAGCCTTCGCCCAGCAGGATTACGACCTTATAATAGGCGTCGGTTTTGCCATGCAGGACGAAGTTTTTAAGATAGCTAAAGAATATCCCGAAAAAAAATTCGCTATAATCGATGGAATTATTCCCGATTCACCCAATGTGGCCTCGCTTTTATTTAAAGAACATGAAGGTTCTTTCTTAGTCGGCGCGCTCGGGGCTATGATGTCTAAAACTAAAAAGCTGGGTTTTGTGGGCGGCATGGATATTCCGCTTATCAGAAAGTTTGAAACCGGCTTTATCGAAGGAGCTAAGTATGTGGAAGGCTCGGCCGAAGTCATGGTTAAATATACCGGCTCCGATCCTTCCGCCTGGAACGATCCGGTCAAAGGCCGCGAGATAGCTCTATCGCTTATAACTCAGGGCTGCGACGTAATTTTTCATGCCGCCGGCGGAACCGGCGGCGGCGTTATCCGCGGCTGCAAAGAAAAACAGGTTTATGCTATCGGCGTTGATTCCGATCAGGACGGCGTGGAGCCGGGAGTGGTTCTCACCTCGATGGTGAAACGCTGTAATGTGGCTGTTTCTAAGACTATACAGGAAACGCTCGAAGGCAAATTCGTCAGCGGTATTCATAATTTCGGCATAATCGAAGACGGAGTCGGAATTTCCGAGCTGAAATATACCCGCGATAAGATACCTGAGCGTTATTTAAGCAGGCTTGAAGAAATAAAGCAGGACATAATTTCAGGTAAAATTAAAGTGACGGATTATATGGCTGAATCGCAGAAAAAATAATTGGGATTTTTGCCGGCAAAAAAACTAAATATGTATTTTATAACGGTTAACGGCAATGTGTAATATTATATGAAATCTTTATGCGGGTTACTATAAAATAGAACGGATTATTGAATGTTATTAGCTTACCTCGCTCTTGCCGCAAGAATTTTTCTTTTAGGTTACGAAAAAATTTTAGTTAAAAAAATGGGAGAAGGTTCTCAGAATGCTGCCGCGACTTTTTTGTATTTTCTCACTTCGACGGTATTTATACTGCCTTTGATAGTATTCAGCCGGCCCGTCGAAAATTTAACTTCGGTTTTATTCGTTGCGGTCAGCAGTTTTATTTACTGCATAGCTTTTTTATTTTACGTCAAATCTATTTCAATGGGCGAAGTATCGCTTGTAAGCCCTCTTTATAATTTTAACGTATTATTTTTAGTGGGGCTTACCGCCGTTTTTCTGGGCGAAAAAATCACTTTTTTAAAAATAGCCGGTATTTTGATCTTATTATATGGCACTTCTTATCTGAACCGTCAGAGCGGCGTTTTGACTTCGCTTAAGGCGATGTTTACCGACCGCGCCTGTTTTTACATGCTTGTCTGTTCATTTTTTATGGCCATAGGCCGCACTATCGACGGTTTTTTCATCAGGCAGTTCGATCCTTTAATGTATGCGGTGCTTATTTACCTATTTATGAGTTTATTTTTGTTAGTAAATGTATTAGTGAATAAACAGCTTAAATCAGCCTATGATTTATATAGCTCCCGAAAATCAGTAACTTTAACCGCCGGCGCGGTGAACGCTTATACTTATCTTCTTTTATTATATGCCATAACTAAAATAGACGTCAGCGTGGCGGAACCCGCCTCTATGCTCAGTATGGTCGTAACCGTCGTTCTTTCTCACTTTATATTGAAAGAAAATATAAAAGGCCGTCTGGCTGGAGTTTTAATTATCATAACCGGCGCCTGGGCGCTGTTTATATGATACCTATATTTTTTATGTGCAGCCTTACTTAATTTTTATTTTAAGTGTTATAATTACTTAAGAAGAAAAGCGATTTTAAGCTGAAAAAATCAGGGAGGCTTTCATGAAAAAGAATTATAACAATAAAAAGCGGCGGTACCAGCGATATTTTTTATTCGCCGCTGCTTTGATTTGCTTAGTCATATTGATTAACATAGGCCTTATTTACGCTCAGGAAAATAAAAGTGCCGTCAAAGGAGATATTCTCGTTAAAATAAGCCGCGGCGGCGGCGATCTTAACTTGGTTTCGCCGACGGCTTTCGCAGTCGATTCTTCTGAAAATATTCTGATATGCGATTCGGGAGCTAAAAAAGTGCTTAAAGTAAGCGCTTCGGACCGCAAAGTTTCCAGATGCTTTTCTTATGCAGGAACGGAAATCGGCGATAATCATATATCGAATATCGCCGTGTCTAAAACAGGATTTATTTACTTAGCGGACGCCGAAAGTAATTTAGTACATAAATTCGGCGCGGACGGAAAGCATATAGGCGCTATAGGCAGCGATAAAGACAAAAAACTCATCAAAAAAATCAAATATATTTTTACCGATAATTCATCGAATTTAGTAGTAATTGATTCGTTAGCGCATAAAATTTCGATCTTCGATGAAGATATGAAGTTGACCGGTGAAATAAGGCTTCCAATGTCGGATATGATATTTTCTTACGTATGCGGAACCGACGATTCAAACTCCGTTTATATATCGAGCCTCAAAGATAATAAATTCGACGTTATGAGAGCGGCTGACACGAAAAAGCCGGTTTATTCAAAACAATGCTCGCCGGAGGAAAAAGACGCCATAATATCTGAATGCCGCGTTATCGGCTTCGATGCGAAGAACAACGCTTATGCGAAGGCATATCTCGTAGATAAAAACGGCGGTGAAATAGCCCATTATTTAGTTAAATTCGTGCGCGAAACCCTCGAACATAAAAAGCTGAAAATATCTCCCGGCAAGGATAAGCAGCATATTAAAATATTGAAGCCTTTCGTAGTGCTTTCTGAAGATATCGTATTGTCTTATGAAATAGACGGCGACAGCTTTAAACTGATTACCTATAAGTTTTAATTATCAGGTTATAACCATATAGGTTGCAGGTTATAAGCTATAAGCTGTAAAATTTAAGATCTAAGATTTATCTCATCGGTGATGGTTTTATAAAATTCGGCGGGCGCGAGTTCGTCGAATTCGTTTTTTTCGGAACCGTTAAAAAAGAATTTTCTTATATCCACGCATAGATGGCATTTTCCGCAGTAGCCGTCAGCGAGTTCACTGTAGCCCGATCTTACGGCGGTTTCGTATAATCCTTTTACGCCTTCGTTATATAAAATTTTAAGAAGCGGTTTATCGTTTAAATTGATCTCGCCGCCTGTTTCCTTATAATCGCACATCGATATGCCGCCGCAAAGGCCGCCTGGCATATAATTGCCGTAAGCGTCTATGTGAAAATGCGCCGTCGATAATAATTCGCGGCCGCAGTTGGTTATAAAGAAATCTTTCGCAGGTCTTTTCATAGCTACCGCCGGTTTTGAATAGCCGCACCTGCCGCCCGGAATTAAATAATACATATCGGCGGCCCGTCTTATCATTTCATCGCTCATGGTTTCGATATTAAAATTTTTAGTTTCGCCCTGCTTTGAGAGCATCGTTAAAAATTCAGCGATCCAAACGAAAGCTCCGGCATAGCCGAATACGCCCCTTACCATTTTAATGGCGTTAGCGGATGTTTGCGGCTTGATAAATTCGGCGTGGAAAGGCGATACCGAAATTAAAATAGAGCGCAACCCGAGTTTATAAAGTTCTTTTAACACTGGTTCGTATTTATTTGGATTATTGCCCCAGAAAGCGTTGGTTTCAACGTAAGACAGGCGAATACCGTAATCGAAAGCGGTTTCGACGATATCGAGAAGACATTGCGGATTTAAAAAGGGCTCTCCGCCGCCTAAGTGTATTTCCGCGCCGGGCGAGTTTTTTTTAATAAAGCCGAAAATTTCAGCTGCCTCGTTTTTATCGAGCCATCTGTTTTCGCGTTCGGGGGAACCCGCCACCAGACAATGTTTACAACGGTTGGTGCAGCGGTAGGTTAATATGATGCCGCCGCCTTCGAGAGGCGGCAGTTTTATTTTTTCGCTGTAATTGATATTTTTACTTAAATCGATATTAAAACCCAAAGTGATCTTTCCTTATTTTTATGAATACAATACAACATAACATAACATAACATAATGTAATAAAATGCTAATATAACTTGTTATAACCCAATCTTTGCTGGTAAGCGCCCCTTATGGTAACGTTGCGGTTCGTCGAATCGATCGTATCGATTATTATTTTAGCGTAATTTCCGCCGTTTGCGCTCCATTTATAAATGGAATAAGCGTGATTTAACTTCAGCAAAGTAATGCTCGAAGTTTCGGGCAGATATGCAACTACGGTTTTAACATCGGTGTAATAAGAATCGTATGCCTTTATATCGGGCAGCGTGTCTATTATTTCGTATTTGACGGCGCCGAAATCGGATATTTTTAAGCGATATCCCGTGCCGTCATGATTATAGTATCCTCCGCGCAGGCCTATTTCCGCCGATGATCCGGCGTAGAAAAAATTGAGGTCATAGGCCGTCAGAGAGTTTTGCGGGTTCGCGTCGCAGTCTTCGCCTCTTAAATTAATGTAATCGTTAATATTAAGCGTGCGCTGAAATTCGACTACTCCCGGTTCCACGTTTATAGCTGTGCCTTTATCGGCGCAGCCGCAAAAGCTCAGCCAGATGAAGATTATTAGTACAATATATATCGGTGATTTATTTTTCATAATTTCAGACACAACTATATATTTTCGTCCTAATCAAAACGCCGCATGTTTTCACACACGGCGTTTTAATATGAACATCTTGATATAATTTAACTTATTTTCAAGTAATGATATACCCGCGCGTTATTATTTCGATTATTTAGTTCTTACTACGACGGGAATTCTTCTTGACGATTCGCCTTCGGTGCGCAATTCGATAGTGCCTTCTAAGCGGGTTTTTGCGGTTTCCTGAGCGGTTACGATAACTTCGACGTCGATAGAGGAGCCCGCTTCGATAGTAACTACAGTAGGATTGACCGATATCCAGTTTTCGATCGGAACGACGGTGCCTTCGAAAGTCGATTTAGCCTGGTTTCTTATAGTGAGGCGTGCGCTGCCTTCGGCGCCGGGTTCCATTCTGTTGTAAAGAGCTCTGCTGGGGTTGACTCTGAGTTTGGAAGGCGTTTTTACTGCAGGTTTTTCGGCCTCGGCTTCGGCTTTTTCAACCGGTGCTTTTTCGGTTTCGCCGCCTTCTTCGGCTTCAGACGATTCGGTTTCGCTCGCGCGTTTCTGTCTTAATTTTTCAAGTATTTCTTTGCCTTTTTCAGTTTTAGCGATGGCATCTTCGCCGGCTGCTTCGGTTTCATCGGCGGCGGGAGCGCTTTCTTCTTCCTGTTCAACGGGCGCAGCGCTTTCGGTATATTTAGCGAGAATATTTTCTTCTAATTCTTTTAATTTTTCTTCGCTGGCGCCTAATTTGGGAGATTTATCCTTTTTCAGCTTTTTGATCTGGATCTTTGCTTTTTTCCATTTTAAAAGATCGTTAGCTAACGCTTTAGCCATGGTTCTATCAAACTCATCAGATTTCGGATTGATGTATTTTTGAGCGAATTCAATATCTTTATGGACCGAATTGAAGGTTTTTATAAGACTGGAGAGTGTTTCGCCTTTTTTTACGGCGGTAGCTTTCGCCGCTGTTTTTTTCGCCGGCACTTTCTTCGCTGCCGCTTTTTTAACTACGGGCGCCGCCGCTTCGGCTTCCTCTTCCTGCGCGGCCGCATAGTTAAAATTAATAACTAATACCGAAATGATAATGATACAAATTGAACCTAATAATTTTTTCACTTATATCAAACTCCTTTTTGATTTTATTTTTGAACGTATAATTTAGTGATATTATATGTAAAATCGAAATTACTCAAACCTAAATTTAATTATGTGAATTAAAATATGAGCGAATTAATCGTTAAATCTATTGATTACTTCGTTTTTCTTAAATTCTTAAATATTATGATTTATTTATTAACTTTATTGACAGTTAGTCATCCGCTTATACTTCAAATATTTTTCCCGGCACGATAAAATCTACCCTCATAACGCCTGCGGTTGAATATCGCTCTATCATTTTATTTATTTCAGTTTTTATTTCGTCGTATTTATAACGAGTGGATATATGCATGAGAATAAGCCTTTTCGTTTTTGCCTTTACGGCGATATCAAAGGCTTCTTCTAAAGTGGAATGAAGCTGTCCGAAGCGGTCGTCGGTCTTTAAAAAAGTGGCTTCATGGATTAAAATATCGGTATCCATAAATTTTTCGACCGGCGCGTTGACTGAATCGCCGCAATAGGTAAGCGTTCTTTTATCTTCGATATAAATAACGGCTTCGCGGCCTTTTTCATCGATAAGTTTTTTAATATTTTCAGGCGGCACGCTGCAATATTCGGGTCTGAGCTTTCTTCTGCGCTCTATGATGTTATAACCTATGCTCACGACGTCTTTGGTATGTTCAACTGCGAAGGTTTCAAGATAGGTGTCGAGTTTGGTGTTAAATTCGTAAGTGCGCCCCGGCTCGACTTCGACCCAGTTGATTTTAAATTCTTTTCCCCCGTCGCCGAGGTTGTAAAAATTTCTGATATAACCGATATATTCAATGAGTGCCAGGTCGTTTTTCGGATAGTAAATAGATAAATCGTTGAACTCGCCCGTCGAGTAGTAATGTCCGAATTTAGTCATTAAAATATTTATTAACCCCGTGTAGTGATCGGTGTGGCCGTGCGAGATAATAATATTGTTTATGGCCACGATCTTTTCTTCGAGTATGGTGTTAATGCCCTCGCCCGCGTCGAATAGTGTGTGGTAAGGGGAGTAGTATAGCCAGTTGCTGTATTTAGCTTTTGAATATCCTTTAAATATCATAATGGAAAGATTCTCACTTCCTGGTTTTCTAAATGCAGTGTTGACGACATTATATTGCTTTGCACGCTGTATAAAATATTTTTAATATTGATCGTAACTCCGCCGTACATAATATCAAGACACTTAACCACGCCGCGGCTTTCGGTGTTCATTTCTTTTAATACCCTTTCTTTTTCGCTTTTTAAATATTCCCACTTAGTTTCGAGCATTGCCCGCGTCGCTTCAAGTCTTTTAATCATTTCTTCAGTGTCGCCCTCTATTTTTTTTTCGCCGCGCGCCCTGCTGAGTCTTAAATAATTTTGTGCCTGATTGATTTTTTCGATCTCTTTTTCGGTAAAATTAAAGTCGTTGGTTATATTTTCGAAATAACCGAGCGAGAGAGTGTCGAATCCGAGGTTAAGTTTTGTAGCGACGCCGACCGGGGCGCCTATTACTTTAGCTATTATTTCGTTCGAGGCAAAAAGCTCTCCGCCTATTATCTGTCCGCGCTTTCCGATAGCTTCGATTTTATCACCGGCGGTAATTTTCGAGTGTATGATCACAAGATCGGCCACCACGCGTTCTTTAGCCTCTATAGTTCCGCCTTCGGCGAATTTAAGAAGCACGCTTTTACCGGCTTTAAGGCTTCCTTTATTTTTGCCTATAAACCCGCCGGGCAGGCATATATCGCCTTCGGCTTCTATCGAGGCTTCGCCTACGAGATTTTCAACGTAAACGTTTCCGCCGGCTTTAACCGAAAATCCGTCTGAAACGGTGCCTTTTATTATTACCGATCCTGCGAAGTCTATATTTCCGGTTTTATATCCTACGTCGCCGAATAATTCGTATGTTTGATATACGCTCGCGACGCCGCATTCAAACTTTATCTGTCCGTCTATGGCGGATATGATTTTTGTTTTATCTTCGCTTAAATAGATATTTTTGCCAAGCGCTATTTTTTTTTCGCGTCCGGCTTTAGCTTTTATAGGCCCGCCGTATATGTCGCGGCCGTCGATTCCTTCGGTGGCGGGCGCTATAACGCCGATTACCTGGTCTTTGCGTATATTAGAAAGCAGATATATTCTCTTGAAATCGACCGAACCGTCGGGCCTTAAATATACTATTTTTTCAGGGCCCATCCGTTCGACCGCCCAGTCCACGCGGGTATCCGCCCCGTTTATCGGATCTTCGCCCTTAGCTATCAAAAATGAAGAATTGCTTACCCTGTTTTTAATGGCGCTTTCAATTACCGCTCTGTCTAAAGGCGCTTTAACTTCGAGTTCGTAAACCAACCGCTCTATTTCATCGTATTTTGGAAATTTGCCGAATCCTCTCGGCGGCACGAATTTTAAGTAAAGCCCCATTTTATCGTCGGCTATTTCGAATACCGGCCGCGCGTCAACGTCTTTGTATTCTGGATTGAGTTTAGCTACTACATGGGGTTTTCGGACTTTGTTAGGCTCGAAGGCAGCCATTACGGCTTTTCTTGATAAATTTATATAGCGCGGGTTATTAAGCCTTTCATAAGCGTCTTTTATCGTTATACGCTTTCCCGCGCCCACATGCGGATAAATTGTCAGCACCACGTCATCGCCTATGACTTCGAGCCTTATGAATCCGTCTTTTGTGTTAGCGAAGGCTTCCGCTTCTTTTATCAGGTTATTAATCGATATTTCCTGGCGGAACCTTTCATGCTTTACGAAGAAATCGTCGATTATCTTTATTTTAACGCTGCCGTAACGGCCTGGCGGCGCGTCGGTGTGCGAGGTCGAGACGAATTCATATTTAATGCTTTCGGGCGCGACGCCGAATCGTTTGGATGCTTTCAGCAGCGCTTCTTCGAGGTTAGTAGCCTCTATTATGATATTGTTTCCGTCGTCGCCCATCTGTCACGGCCTTTTTAATTTTTAATCTTCGAGCGATTCCATCGTTGAAATTAATTTTTCTTTTATCTGCGCGTATTTTTCGAGTTTGGCGCGCTCTTTATCCACCACGTCGGGCGCGGCGCGTTCTACGAAACTTTTATTTTGAAGTTTATTGTTAACGCGCGCGAGTTCTTCTTCGGCCTTTGAAATTTCGCGTCCTAACCGTTCTTTTTCTTTGGCTATATCTATTAAGCCGGCGAGCGGAACGTAAATGTCAACGCGCGTCATTTCGCCCGACGGCTCTTTCATTTCGGCCATTATGGAACATACCGCCATTCCTTTGGGCTTTTCAGTCATTTCAGGTTTGTACGTTATTTCCTCAGCGCGCATAACGGTTTTGATCCAGCGCGCATTGTCTTCGAGCGATTTTTTGATTATATCCGACTTGCATACGAAAACCGGTTTTATCTGAACGCCCGGCGATACCGCGAGTTCGGCCCTTATCTGGCGGGTGGCGACTATGGCTTCTTTTAAGAATTTAAAAGAGGCGTATATATAATGTTTTTCATCGTCGGATAAATTAAAACCTGTTCTTGCGGCGAAACTTTTATCGTCGGGATAAGCTGAAACCATCAGCGATTCTTTTTCGGTTTCGGATTTAGCGAACGACGAATAGATTTCTTCGGTGATAAAAGGCATAAAAGGATGCGCTATCTTCATGGTTTCGACGAATATATAGTTTAAAACCGCGCTGGCGGCTAATTTCGATTTATCGCCCTCGTCTTTTGAATAAAAACGCGGCTTGATTATTTCGATATACCAGTCGCAAAGTTCCGACCATATAAATTCGTAAACGGCCATGGCGGCGTGCGAAAATTCGTAATCGTCGATATTTTTGCGTACTGTTTTAATAAGCTCTCCGAGTTTTAAGAGCATATATTTATCTGGCAGCTCTAATTCAAGATCGCTCAATTTAGCGATAGCGGCTATTTTACCGGCGTTAAAATCCGTAAGATTCATAAGTGAAAACCGCGCGGCGTTCCATATTTTATTGGCGAAGTTGCGGTAGCCTTCGATGGAGCTTACCGACAGGTTTAAATCGCCGGTGGTCGTTGACTGCGCGGCGAGCGTGAAGCGCAGCGCGTCGGTGCCGTAGTTTTTAATTATTTCGAGCGGGTCGATGGCGTTGCCTTTTGATTTGCTCATCTTTTCGCCTTTTTCGTCGCGGACGAGCATCGTGAAATAAACTTTATTGAAAGGCACTTTACCCATGAACTTTTTGCCCATCATTATCATGCGGGCTACCCACAGATATATTATATCGAAGGCGGTTATTAAAGTATTGGTAGGATAAAAAGTATCGAGATCTTCGGTTTTTTCGGGCCAGCCGAGAGTTGAAAAAGGCCACAGCGCCGATGAAAACCATGTATCCAGAACGTCTTCCTCCTGTCTTAAATTAGTGGAAGAGCATTTTTCGCATTTAGTGACCTGCATTTCAGAAACGTTTATGGCGCCGCAATCTTCGCAAAACCATACCGGAATGCGGTGGCCCCACCATAATTGACGGGATATGCACCAGTCGCGCACGTTTTCGAGCCAGTGGAAATAAGTTTTTTCCCAGCGCTTCGGAACGAATTCGATCTCGCCGTCGCGCACGGCCGCTATAGCCATTTCCGCGAGCGGCTTCATCTTTACGAACCACTGCGTCGATAGATACGGTTCGATTATAGTGTCGCAGCGGTAGCAATGTCCTACGGCGTGCGGGTGTTCGTCGATTTTAACGAGAAGTCCCTGCTCTTCGAGGTCGGCTATAACTTTTTTACGGGCGTCGAAGCGGTTCATGCCGGCGTATTGTTTAGCGTTTTCGTTAATTATTCCGCGCGTGTCCATTATAATTAAATTTTCGAGGTTATGCCTGCGGCCCATTTCGAAATCGTTCGGATCGTGCGCCGGTGTTACCTTAACCGCGCCGGTGCCGAAGGCCATATCGACGTATTCGTCGGCCACTATGGGTATTTGCCGATCGACTAACGGAAGTTTTACTTTCATGCCGATTAAATTTTTATAGCGCGTATCTTCGGGCGAGACGGCTACGCCCGTATCGCCGAGCATGGTTTCCGGGCGGGTGGTGGCAACTATTATAAAATCGGGAATATCGGTGCGCGCGGCGTCTTTTACTATCGGATATTTGATATGCCATAGTTTACCGGCTAAATCGTGGAATTCGACCTCGTCGTTAGAAAGCGCCGTAGTGCAGCGCGGGCACCAGTTGATTATGCGGTTGCCGCGGTATATCAATCCTTCGTTATAAAGGGCGACGAATACTTTTTTAACCGCGCCGGAAAGGCCTTCGTCCATGGTGAAACGCTCGCGCGACCAGTCGCAGGAGGCGCCGAGTTTTTTAAGCTGGTTTATGATAGTCGAGCCGGTCTGGTTTTTCCATTCCCATACTTTTTCGACGAATTTTTCGCGGCCGATGTCCTGTCTTTTTATCTTTTCTTTAGCGAGTTTTTTTTCGACGACGTTTTGCGTGGCGATTCCGGCGTGATCGGTGCCCGGGAGCCACAGCGTGTTTTTACCGTTCATTTTATTGTAGCGGATCACGATATCGTGAATGGTAGCGTTAAGCGCGTGCCCCATGTGCAAAATGCCGGTGACGTTAGGAGGCGGTATCACTATGGTAAATGAATTGCCGTTATTGAATTTCGGCCCGGTCGCGCCCTTGAAATAATTTCGCTCGCACCATACCGAATACCATTTTTCCTCTACGCTCGCCGGATTATAAGCCTTTTGCATACTGATTTCTTCCAAAATAACTACCTCCACTTTCTGGGTTTGCCGTCTTTTTTAAATAAAGTTAATTGCTCGTCTATTTTTATCTTCTGCGGGCATGACAGAATGGCGACGCCCGCTTTCTGCTTGCACTCGTGAATACAGTCGAGGCATAAAGCGTTATATTGCGCTTCCGCCGTGTTTTCGACTATAATTTCGTCTTCTTTAATTGTTTCTTTGATTATTTTTTTTCTGGCCATGATCTAAGTATGAATTTACCATAAATCATGATATTTTTCAAGGAAAATAATTTGAA
>CAYTCW010000083.1:0-19415 GCA_964436235.1 uncultured bacterium | reverse complement strand
GTTTTATGGAGTTTGAATTGGTGTATGGATCGCCGTTGTTGATGTCGAGGCCGGGAGAACGCTTGATTTCATATTTCATTACGGTGGCTTTCCAGGTAGCGGCAGAATCACGATAAGCAACATATATAGCATTTTTATAAAAATCTAAAGAAACCGTGTTGGCGGGAAGTAATGAAAAGCCAGGGGTTCCAACATAAATCCAATTAGTTCCGTCAAATTTCATAACAGAAATTTTACCGCCTTTATCAACGTCTGAATATGCTATGCAGGGTTTTCCATTAAATATTTTCATTTCAAGAGCGGTGATTGCGGTTGCGGTGGTATCCGTTACTGGTGACGAAAATCCAGGTGTTCCAACGGGTGTCCAGTTTGTTCCATTAAAAGCCATCACGGTCGCTTTTCTTGAATTGGCTATATCTATGTAAGCTACATAAGGTGTACCGTTAAAAACGCATATTGATGGGAATTCTACAAAACCGGCAGAAAAAAGAGAGCTTCCGACATATACCCAACTTGTTCCGTCGAATTTCATAACGCTGATCTTCTGACCACTGGTATAATCGGCATATGCTACATAAGGCGTTCCATTATAAACATAAAGTGATGTGTAGGGAGAACTTCCCGGTGAAAATTCAGGAGTTCCGACATATACCCAATTTGTTCCATCAAATTTCATTACTACAACTTTGTTACTGCCACTACCTGGAGCCGATCCAAATGCTACATAGGGAATTCCATTGTACATATAAAATGAAAGATAACCAGGATTTACACCAGAGAATCCCTGGCTTCCAACATATACCCAATTATTTCCGTCGAATTTCATAACGCTTACAGGGCCGCCGTATGAAAGACTAAAAGCCACATAAGGTGTATCATTATAAATTGATATTGAAGGTAAATATGCAAGTGCTGAAGTAAACCCGGGGCTCCCGACATAAACCCAATTGGTTCCATCGAACTTCATAACAGTAGCTTTGGCGCTATTTGCCTGATCTTCGAAAGATACATACGGTACGCCATTATATACAAAAATCGAAGCGTTTGCGACCTGACCCGGCGAAAACCCCTGTGCTCCAACATTTACCCATTCATCCTGCAGTTCGATTCCAGGCTCAGGTATTTCGCAGTCGAGTTTTATCGTATCGCTCGAGACCGCTGAAACGATGCCTGAAGTGCTTTTGTACCATACGTTCACCGCTTTTACGCCAGCACTTCTGTCGAGCGAATATGGAACATTTGCATTATAATTTGCGGTGACCGGTGTAATAGGCCGCCATCCGTTATCTGACGCGGCGGGCGTCAAAGAGCTGATAGAGATAAAATATCCGTTCATTCCGGTAGTGTTTGTAGCGTTCAAATTCAGCGTCACAAGTGGCGAGTTGGACCACTCGGCGTTGGAGTTGATCGTCATTCCACCGGCAGGAGTGCTGGTGTCCAGAAAAGTCTCGCACTCGGATGAATCGGACATATTGCCGGCAATATCCTTATACCAGACTCGTATTTCCTTTGTACCGTCGCCGCTTCCGGTAATGGTATAGGGGACCTGATCGCTGAAAGGCGTTCGGGGAGGTGATATCGTTTTCCATCCGCTGGAATTAGGCGTCGGAACAGTCGGAGTCGTTCCTTTATTGCAGTCATTTATGAAATAATCCGTCACTAAAATGTCATAATAGCCATTGCCGGCATCCTGGCCGCTTTCGGCGTTCAGTTGAAGCAAAACTTCTCGCGTAAGCTGAAGCTCAGGTTGAGGACCTAAAATAGACAGGCTCCCTGCTATGGGTTCTACGGGAAGCATTCGATCAAGTTTTATGCTTTTTTGAGCCGCAGATGAAACGTTGCCCGCCTTATCCTTGAACCAGAGATAAAAAATCTTTTGCCCGTCTAAGGTGCCAGCCGGCAGGCTGAAATCGACTTCAATTGTATCGGGTGAATCATTGCTGAACGGCGGAATCGGCATGTTGAGCCAGCCAGTGTCGCTTGATGCGGGGGCCGTTGATGAGTTGCACTGAATGAAGTAACTGCCGATGCCCGAGGGATAATCGGGCGTGATATTTCTCTTGTCCGTGCCGAATATTTTCATTTTAAAATCGAGCGTTTTTGTGACTTTGGCTCCATTATTGATAAGAAGGCCTGGCGGCGCGGACGGTGTCGAGATTTTTCTGACGCTGTTATTTCCGCTGTCAGCCACATATACATTGCCATCATCGTCCGAAGTGATTCCGGTCAGCGAACCAAACCTTGCCGAAAGAGCCGGACCGTCCTGAGTACCAGGGGTTGCCGCTCCAGCGTAAGTCGAAACTGAAGTGTCGGGAACAATTTTTCTGACGGCGCAGACGGTGTAGCCGCTCGTGCAGCTTAAAACGAACACATTGCCAAAGTTGTCTACCGTCAGGGAGCCCGGGTATGTAAAAGTCGCGTTAGTGCCCGGGGAGGCATCAGTATAGCCGGAGCCGCCGTTTCCGGCATAAGTGCTTACATTACCCGTAGCATAGTCGACTCTTCTGATTCTATGGTTAAAGGAGTCTGCGACGAACACGTTATAATCTTTATCTACCGTCACATAGCCAGGTGAAAAAAACATAGCCTGCGTCAGGCGGTTGCCGTCAGCGAAAGCTCCCTGGTTTGTATTATTTCCGGTCGGGCCATAGACGCCGGTTCCGGCGTGGGTGGATACCCAGCCTGACGGCGTAATTTTTCTGACCCTGTTGTTCCAGCTGTCGCCGAGATACAAATTACCCGAATTATCTACGGCGCAACCGTAAGGTATCATGAAAGTCGCCGATGGAAGAGGGCCGTCAGAGTAGCCCCATCCATTTCCATTTATTACGGTAACGACTCCGTTCATCGTTATTTTCCGTATTGGAGTTAATGATGTATGTCCGCAGGTATATAGCAGGTTATTGATTTTGTCTAATGCTAACCCTGAAATATAAGTGTCTAAACTACTTGTAATAGTGGTTAAAGTGCCTGATGGCGTAATTTTTTTTATTGAACCACCGCCGACGACAAACACATTGCCATAGGCGTCAGCGGCTACATTTTGAACTGTCAGGCCGCTGGCTATCGTGCTTACGGTTGAAGTTTCCGATCCGGCGCCCTTGGGCGCCTTAGTATCAAGAAAAATAGACCAAGGCGAGCCAGAGGCCGTGCTTATATTGCCTGACGCGTCCTTATACCATACACATACTTCCTTCGAGCCTTCGCCGCCCGTTAAAGCATGAGAAGCTCCATAAGATGAATAGCTCTGTTGTGGAACGGAAGAAGTGAAAGTTTTCCAGTCGGAATCTCCGGATGCCGGTGCGACTATGGCGCTTGTAGTTAAAAAATTTCTGATACAATAATGTGTGACGTCGCTCACTATATCGCTCGCGGTGAGATTTAAATTGATATTGGCCGAGTTGAAGTAGCCGGGGAGGCTTCCCGCGGGCTGTGAAATGGTGAAGCTGCCTAAAGGCAGGGCGGTATCCGTTATCGTGAAAGTGGTGCTGGCCGGCGCCGAAACTTTGTTCTGCGCGTCCTTGAACCACGCGTAGATCGTTTTAGTGCCGGAGTTTTTTGAAAGCGCAAAATTATTGACCGTCGTAGAAAAAACAGTCGCCGCCGTGACCGTAACCCAGCCGAAATCTCCTGCAGCCGGCGTTGCTGGAACGGTCGCGCTTTCGATTACGTAATATCCCGTTATCCCGGTGTCGCTGGTGGCGCCAAGGTCTAAACTTGCGTTCAAGGAGTTTGAAGGCACGGAACCGTTGATCCAAGGTGATTGAGGAGGACCAGGGGGCATGACAAGGCGAAACCCGCTGTCGGAGCTGTGAAATGACGATGCATAGCCGTAAAAGCGTTGGGCAGGATTGCAGACTGAAAGATCATTAAAAGCGCTGCCGCCGCGAGGAGTGCGGTAACTTCCGGAGGTCGGCCCCACAGGGTCGGTTACCGGGCCGGCGGGGTATGTGTCGTAAAAGTCGGAACACCATTCCCATACACTTCCGCACATGTCGTATAGTCCCAGTGAGTTAGGCGCAAGTTGACCTACAAGTTGTATGCGGTTACCCGAATTTGCGTTGCTCCAGACCCCCCCGCCGGGTGCTGCATATTCCCACTCCGACTCGGTCGGCAGCCTGTACTCGTTGCAGCCGCCGGGCGCCAAATTGTTGATTCTGGTGAGAAACACGCTGACATCATCAAATGAAACAAAATAAACCGGATAATTAGGGCCCTTGCTGTTGACGTCATAAAACGTGGCGGAATGCACAGTAGGCATAGGCTGATCGGCGTTCGCCAGCAGCGGCCCCATCACCTGCAGCCACTGTCCCTGCGTCACCTCGTATTTTCCCATCCAGAAGCCTTTCGTCAAAGTCACCGTGTGGACGGGTGATGCTCCGCTTATACCCGCGTTCCCCATCTGAAATGTTCCCGGCGCGATCCAGACGAAATCAATGTTCACTCCGCCGCCGAGACTGATCGTCTTTGTCGGGTTGCCAGAAGCGGGTTCCGGCACAGCAAAAAATACCGCCGCCGCGCAGATCGCGGCAAGCATAACGAGCCTGCTTAATTTAGCATTCAGGGATGAATCAATTTTTCTCATTATTCTCTCCGCTCTGCCATTATCAATTTTATTTCGTCCGGCAAATTAGCTACTCCCGTTAAAAATTTCTGCTGCTCTTTTTATCCGGTCCTTCCGAATGACGTCTGAACTGAAGGGCCGTTATAGGCTTTTTAAAAACCGCTTCGAGGTCGTTTTTTATATGGAGCACCACGAAAGGATTGTGAGTATCGACTTTTACGCATATATCGATATCGCTGTCGGTTCTCGCCTCGCCGCGCGCAATGGACCCGAATATTCCGATGGCCAGAATTCCATATTTTTCGGCGTTATTGATCTTGTATTCGCGCAATATTTCAAGGACGTCGTCTTTTCCCATTTCATGTCTCCATTCAGTTAATTTTTCAATCGCGGTTTCATTCGTTCGTTCGCTTTTCCGTTCGTTTTATTGGTGCTTATTCCGTTTTTCGTTTGGTGGAATCCCCTGCCGCTATCTGGTTTCATGACCAAGATATTTCAGGATCATGTTTACGAAATTTTTGCTCTGCTCAAGGGCTTCGATTGCACTCGCGCGGGAAATGTCTATTTCGACGTCATAGTCGCTGGTTTGCCTGAGATCGTAAGCGTCATTCAGAGAGCGGCCGACGTCGCCTGGAAATATACCGGTTTTAACAAATTGTTTCGAAAAAGTAGAAATAAGCCCGCTGTGAGAGGAACATTTAATGTTTTCCTTGTGCATAAGAGCCTGCACGGCATAGAACATCGCATAATAGGCCCTTGATACCGAGGCGTTATGTTCTGAATGCGCTATCAAAAGTTCGGCTATTTTTAATTCTCCGGAAGCGCGACTGATAAATTTTTCATACTCGTTCATGCGGCGATCCCCTCTTCTCTCGCGTTAGACAAATACATGAGCCGCGAATTGTTATAGCGGTACTCCGAGACCGGTATTACGGATATGGTTTTTTCGTATTTCAGAGATAGTTCGTACACTCGCTCGCTTATTCTGGATTTTTCCCGGCATAAGTCTACTTCTTCGAAGTTTGCGTCCAGCACTGCCAGAAAATCGACGTCCGAATCTGGCCGGGCGTCGCCGCGGGCGTGAGACCCGAATAATATCAGTTTTTTGAGCCGCGGCCCGTAAATTATTTCGAGGACCGCCTTCAATTCGGCCATTATCGTTTTAATCACCGCGTCAGGCATATTTTTCACTCCGATTCTTGAATTTATTTTGCATTTTACATTTTTACGGGCACTTTATTATTGGCTACACCGTGTAGCTTTTTGGAAGTAGTCGCGAAATATTTTCAGTATGTCGTCTTTGCCCATTTTAGTTCTTCATTCGTAAATTTTTCATTCGCGGTTTCATTCGTTCGTTCGCTTTTTTGGCGCTTTCTTTTTTAGGACGGTAAAATCTTACGGTCAAAGTTTCAACGTCGTTCATGCTGCAATGCCCTCTTTTCTGACGTTAATAAAAAATGAATATTGTGACTCCATGTAAGTTTCGAACGAAACCGGAATGATGGAGATAGTTTTCTCATATTTCAGAATCAGGTCAACCGCTGTTTCGTTGATCTTCATTATTTCCCTGGAAACGCTCAGGTCTTTTTCGGAAAGAGCCAGCACGACGAGAAAGTCAATATCCGAATCGGGCCGGGCATCGCCCCGCGCGTGCGAGCCGAATAAAACCAGCTTCTTGAGCTTGTCTCCATATTTTTTTTCGAGCGCTTCTTTAAGCTCGGCCATTATCAGTCTTATAGTTTCAGGCATTCGTCACTCCCGGGACATTATTTCGTTCGTCATAAAAATCAATGTTATTAGATTCGTCACACCGCGTGTGACTAATTGCACGTTTGAAAATGTGATGAAAAAATGGTTTCTTACTTATATAAAATCGATTATTTTAATTTATCCTCGAATAATTAATTATACCAGTTTTTTTAATTCTTCGATAGTCAGTCCGGCTTAATTCTTTGATAGTCAGTCCGGCTTTTTTAATAATTATTAAGCGTTTTTGATCTGGTTTAACTTTTCAAGCCCTTCAAGGTAACAAATAATAGCTTCGCGGGCATTGGCAAGCGCCTCTTTAACGGTTTCGCCCTGCGTGAAGCAGCCGTCTAAAGCGGGTACGCCGACATTATAGCCGCCATTTTCATCAGGTTCGATAACTACGTTGAATTGCATAATTCCTCCATTCAATTCGGTTTATTATTGACATTTTTTCAATACATATCCTGTGTGTTTGCGTCCAGTGAAGTTTATACATATTTCTTTTCTAACGATATCCTTGTCCGCTATTTTTCGATGATTCGCCCGCCGCCGTTATTTGACCAGAACATACCTCGTAAGCCGCCCGCTCCCCATCGCCATTATTAATTTTAGTTCGGACATAAGTTTGAGAATCTCAAAAGTCCTCGTCCGCGAGAGTCCCGTCAGTTTCATCGCTTCCGCCATTCCGATGCCGCCGTTAAGCGAGATGTAACCGATTATCCGATTGAAATTTTCATTCGCTTTTTCATTCGCTTTTTTGACCTTTATTTTTCGTTCGCTTTTATCTTTTATTCTTTCGGGACGGCATTTTTCACTTAAATTTTCATTCGCTTTTTCGTTCGCTTTTTCGTTCGCTTTTTTTGCGCTAACGCCGTTTTTCATCCGGTAAAATTTTACGGTCAAAAAATTACCGGTTTCAATAAATTCGGGCGGCCTCAATCCCGCGTCCGAACAACTTTCGATGATTCGCCTCACGTCGGTGCCCCACTGCTCGATCATATTCGCTTCCTTGAATATTCGCGCAATTACTCTGTTCCTGATTTCGGAGCGGCCGCGCAAAATTTCCTCTATGGTTATGGCGTTCGGAAGCGAGCCCGGCGATAGAATTTCGACCGTGCCGTCGAAAACGGATATTTTGATGTCCGACCCGGTTATGGCGTAGTCCCTGTGAACTATAGCGTTTATAAGCGCTTCGCGGAGCGCCTCTATCGGGATCTCGTACGAGTCTTTTCTTCTTAGATCGTTTTTAATCTCGCCCTTTAAATTAAGGTTGAATTTTAAAAATTTGACGGCGTCGTCAAGCTGCGCGAAAATATCGCCGTCGAGGTCCTTTCGGTCGATGAAGACCGATACCGAATCGCCCTTGAAGCGAGCGCATTTGATGCGGCTGTGGAGGGCCGTGCCTGAAAGGATAAGGGCGGCGTTTGTTACCTTTTTTCTGCCGTTAACATCTTTTAAAAGTTTTAAACTCAATAATTCGCGTTCGGTTATATTTTTTTTGCGGGTCATTTCACCGATTAATTTCCTGAAAGAAGCCGCGTCGAAATCTTTTGCTTCATCGGCCTGCGCGATTTCCTCGTCGTAAGATATATTTTTTCTCTGCCTTTCAAGTTCCTGTATATATTCGGAGTCGGCTTTTTTGTTCGTAGCGCCGATTCGTATGTAAACCCCGTCTGATTTGCCTCTGCTTTTAAGAAAATAAGGCTTTAAAGGACCCGGAAAAACTTCGATAATTAAAATATTCTTTCCGTCAATGTTATATGAATAAATTTCAGGCATTAAGGCGGGATGGATCATATCGTGAATAATATTAGAAATCTTACCCTGGTATTCGGTTTTAGCGTCGCAGTCGATGCCGGTTATTTCGTTGGCCGAATTGACGCCGATAACTATCTTCCCGCCCGCGGTATTCGAAAACGCGGTGAGGGTTTTGGCGATCTGGTCGCCGGAGGGCATCTTTTCTTTAAATTCGAGCGTTTTCCCTTCGCCCTTTTTTATCTGTTCGATTATATCCATAGATATCCTTTATTTAATTAATTTCTCCTCGAATTCTTTAATCGTCAATTCCGACTGTTTTAAAATGCTTCTAAAAGTACCGGCGGGAATTTCCTTTTTATTCATAGGCAGAATGACGACATTACCCCGGGAGTTTTTGAATTTGCCGTGCGAGCCTTTCTGTGAAAAAAATTAAAATCCTGATTTTAGCAGCACTGCCTCGATTTCAAGTGATGAATACATTTTAGGCACTTATTTTTTCCCTTCCTATAAAAATTTTCCCTATTTCAGGAAGTTCAAAATTTTCTCCCTCAAAATATAACTCGACCGCTTCCTTCAAATTGTGCACGGCTTCGTCCGGCGTATCGCCGAAAGACGATACGTTAACGTTAATGCATTGCGAAACATAATATTTGCCTTCCTGCCAGACCACATAATCAATTTCTTTCATAAAAAAACTTCCATTTTTGCGAATGTATTCGAGTTTGTTTTTGCCATATTTTTATCTCGTTTCCGCTTTCGCGCAGAAGTGTATAGTAAGTATGAACGCAAAATCGGCCTGATCGCTCCAATAAATTTTTGATTAAAGCAATTCGATAAAATAATCGACCGTAATTCCAGCCTGCCTTATTATTGCTCTTATCGTTCCGCGATCGAGTATTTTATGGTTTGGGACTACTAACTGGCTAAACGGATCGTCACGGCGCAGTATTATATGACTGCCCTGCTGGCGTTTCAAAATAAAACCGACTTTTTCCAGCGCGCGGACGCATTGCTCGCCTGAAATAACCGGGATTTTACTCATACCGCCATCAGCATCGCTTCGAAATTATCTTCCGGAACGGCCAGACCGTCTTCTTTCATGGCCGATACATACAATTCGATGGCCTCTTTTATGTTGTTTATGCATTCTATCTTGTTTTTTCCCTGACTGACGCATCCGGGCAGGCTTGGACACTCCGCTATCCAGAATCCGTCTTCGCCGGGGTATAATATGATCTGTCTCATGATATTCCTCCAATCGCCGTAAAAAAATAAAATTAAGTTGCCGGTCAGTTTAAAGGTTTCCGTATTTTTTGAATTCCGGCCGTTATTCTTCCATCATCATAAGTACACATAGTATATACTAAATTTTTAAAAAATGTCAAACGAACGTTTGTTTTTATTGTTGCTTTTTATATTGCGTGCAATAATTTTCATCTCATTTTTCAAAACACATTACTATCTTTCAGGCCTTAAAAGTTCTCTGAAATATTGTAATTATTTTACGGATGGTCTTTAATAGAGGCAAAAGCTCGTTCTTGCAGATCCAGAAAACATGATCGGCGTCGATGTCGAAATAATGATGAGAAATTATGTCGCGAAGGCATACAATCCCTCTTTTTCGATGCGCTCCTTTAAAAACGGATTCATCTTTTCTCTGAGCCTTACGATATCAACATGCTTTTTAAAAATCGCCTCGAGGTCGTTTTTTATATGAAGGACCACGAAAGGATTAGGAGTATCGACTTTTACGCATACGTCGATGTCGCTGTCGCTTCTTGCCTCGCCGCGGGCCATGGAACCGAATATTCCGATGGCCAGAATTCCGTATTTTTCGGCGTTATTGATTTTATAGTCGCGCAATATTTCAAGGACGTCGTCTTTTCCCATTTCAGGTCTCCATTCTGCTAATTTTTCAATCGCTGTTTCATTCGTTCGTTCGCTTTTCAGTTCGTTTTATTGGTATCTATTCCGTTTTTCATTTTGTGGAATCCTCTGCCGCTATCTGGTTTCATGACCAAGATATTTCAGGATCATGTTTACGAAATTTTTGCTCTGCTCAAGGGCTTCGATTGCACTCGCGCGGGAAATGTCTATTTCGACGTCATAGTCGCTGGTTTGCCTGAGATCGTAAGCGTCATTCAGAGAGCGGCCGACGTCGCCTGGAAATATACCGGTTTTAACAAATTGTTTCGAAAAAGTAGAAATAAGCCCGCTGTGAGAGGAACATTTAATGTTTTCCTTGTGCATAAGAGCCTGCACGGCATAGAACATCGCATAATAGGCCCTTGATACCGAGGCGTTATGTTCTGAATGCGCTATCAAAAGTTCGGCTATTTTTAATTCTCCGGAAGCGCGACTGATAAATTTTTCATACTCGTTCATGCGGCGATCCCCTCTTCTCTCGCGTTAGACAAATACATGAGCCGCGAATTGTTATAGCGGTACTCCGAGACCGGTATTACGGATATGGTTTTTTCGTATTTCAGAGATAGTTCGTACACTCGCTCGCTTATTCTGGATTTTTCCCGGCATAAGTCTACTTCTTCGAAGTTTGCGTCCAGCACTGCCAGAAAATCGACGTCCGAATCTGGCCGGGCGTCGCCGCGGGCGTGAGACCCGAATAATATCAGTTTTTTGAGCCGCGGCCCGTAAATTATTTCGAGGACCGCCTTCAATTCGGCCATTATCGTTTTAATCACCGCGTCAGGCATATTTTTCACTCCGATTCTTGAATTTATTTTGCATTTTACATTTTTACGGGCACTTTATTATTGGCTACACCGTGTAGCTTTTTGGAAGTAGTCGCGAAATATTTTCAGTATGTCGTCTTTGCCCATTTTAGTTCTTCATTCGTAAATTTTTCATTCGCGGTTTCATTCGTTCGTTCGCTTTTTTGGCGCTTTCTTTTTTAGGACGGTAAAATCTTACGGTCAAAGTTTCAACGTCGTTCATGCTGCAATGCCCTCTTTTCTGACGTTAATAAAAAATGAATATTGTGACTCCATGTAAGTTTCGAACGAAACCGGAATGATGGAGATAGTTTTCTCATATTTCAGAATCAGGTCAACCGCTGTTTCGTTGATCTTCATTATTTCCCTGGAAACGCTCAGGTCTTTTTCGGAAAGAGCCAGCACGACGAGAAAGTCAATATCCGAATCGGGCCGGGCATCGCCCCGCGCGTGCGAGCCGAATAAAACCAGCTTCTTGAGCTTGTCTCCATATTTTTTTTCGAGCGCTTCTTTAAGCTCGGCCATTATCAGTCTTATAGTTTCAGGCATTCGTCACTCCCGGGACATTATTTCGTTCGTCATAAAAATCAATGTTATTAGATTCGTCACACCGCGTGTGACTAATTGCACGTTTGAAAATGTGATGAAAAAATGGTTTCTTACTTATATAAAATCGATTATTTTAATTTATCCTCGAATAATTAATTATACCAGTTTTTTTAATTCTTCGATAGTCAGTCCGGCTTAATTCTTTGATAGTCAGTCCGGCTTTTTTAATAATTATTAAGCGTTTTTGATCTGGTTTAACTTTTCAAGCCCTTCAAGGTAACAAATAATAGCTTCGCGGGCATTGGCAAGCGCCTCTTTAACGGTTTCGCCCTGCGTGAAGCAGCCGTCTAAAGCGGGTACGCCGACATTATAGCCGCCATTTTCATCAGGTTCGATAACTACGTTGAATTGCATAATTCCTCCATTCAATTCGGTTTATTATTGACATTTTTTCAATACATATCCTGTGTGTTTGCGTCCAGTGAAGTTTATACATATTTCTTTTCTAACGATATCCTTGTCCGCTATTTTTCGATGATTCGCCCGCCGCCGTTATTTGACCAGAACATACCTCGTAAGCCGCCCGCTCCCCATCGCCATTATTAATTTTAGTTCGGACATAAGTTTGAGAATCTCAAAAGTCCTCGTCCGCGAGAGTCCCGTCAGTTTCATCGCTTCCGCCATTCCGATGCCGCCGTTAAGCGAGATGTAACCGATTATCCGATTGAAATTTTCATTCGCTTTTTCATTCGCTTTTTTGACCTTTATTTTTCGTTCGCTTTTATCTTTTATTCTTTCGGGACGGCATTTTTCACTTAAATTTTCATTCGCTTTTTCGTTCGCTTTTTCGTTCGCTTTTTTTGCGCTAACGCCGTTTTTCATCCGGTAAAATTTTACGGTCAAAAAATTACCGGTTTCAATAAATTCGGGCGGCCTCAATCCCGCGTCCGAACAACTTTCGATGATTCGCCTCACGTCGGTGCCCCACTGCTCGATCATATTCGCTTCCTTGAATATTCGCGCAATTACTCTGTTCCTGATTTCGGAGCGGCCGCGCAAAATTTCCTCTATGGTTATGGCGTTCGGAAGCGAGCCCGGCGATAGAATTTCGACCGTGCCGTCGAAAACGGATATTTTGATGTCCGACCCGGTTATGGCGTAGTCCCTGTGAACTATAGCGTTTATAAGCGCTTCGCGGAGCGCCTCTATCGGGATCTCGTACGAGTCTTTTCTTCTTAGATCGTTTTTAATCTCGCCCTTTAAATTAAGGTTGAATTTTAAAAATTTGACGGCGTCGTCAAGCTGCGCGAAAATATCGCCGTCGAGGTCCTTTCGGTCGATGAAGACCGATACCGAATCGCCCTTGAAGCGAGCGCATTTGATGCGGCTGTGGAGGGCCGTGCCTGAAAGGATAAGGGCGGCGTTTGTTACCTTTTTTCTGCCGTTAACATCTTTTAAAAGTTTTAAACTCAATAATTCGCGTTCGGTTATATTTTTTTTGCGGGTCATTTCACCGATTAATTTCCTGAAAGAAGCCGCGTCGAAATCTTTTGCTTCATCGGCCTGCGCGATTTCCTCGTCGTAAGATATATTTTTTCTCTGCCTTTCAAGTTCCTGTATATATTCGGAGTCGGCTTTTTTGTTCGTAGCGCCGATTCGTATGTAAACCCCGTCTGATTTGCCTCTGCTTTTAAGAAAATAAGGCTTTAAAGGACCCGGAAAAACTTCGATAATTAAAATATTCTTTCCGTCAATGTTATATGAATAAATTTCAGGCATTAAGGCGGGATGGATCATATCGTGAATAATATTAGAAATCTTACCCTGGTATTCGGTTTTAGCGTCGCAGTCGATGCCGGTTATTTCGTTGGCCGAATTGACGCCGATAACTATCTTCCCGCCCGCGGTATTCGAAAACGCGGTGAGGGTTTTGGCGATCTGGTCGCCGGAGGGCATCTTTTCTTTAAATTCGAGCGTTTTCCCTTCGCCCTTTTTTATCTGTTCGATTATATCCATAGATATCCTTTATTTAATTAATTTCTCC
Organism: uncultured bacterium; assembly: GCA_964436235.1. Taxonomy (GTDB): domain Bacteria; phylum Muiribacteriota; class UBA9980; order UBA9980; family UBA9980; genus UBA9980. The sequence continues at coordinate 6,019 of CAYTCW010000083.1, read as the reverse complement.
TCGAATTCTTTAATCGTCAATTCCGACTGTTTTAAAATGCTTCTAAAAGTACCGGCGGGAATTTCCTTTTTATTCATAGGCAGAATGACGACATTACCCCGGGAGTTTTTGAATTTGCCGTGCGAGCCTTTCTGTGAAAAAAATTAAAATCCTGATTTTAGCAGCACTGCCTCGATTTCAAGTGATGAATACATTTTAGGCACTTATTTTTTCCCTTCCTATAAAAATTTTCCCTATTTCAGGAAGTTCAAAATTTTCTCCCTCAAAATATAACTCGACCGCTTCCTTCAAATTGTGCACGGCTTCGTCCGGCGTATCGCCGAAAGACGATACGTTAACGTTAATGCATTGCGAAACATAATATTTGCCTTCCTGCCAGACCACATAATCAATTTCTTTCATAAAAATCTTCCTTTCTTCGGATTTCATCAAGTCGCTTAATAAATTTTCAGGCATTCGTCACTACCGCGATAATTAATAAATTAACTTTCTGTAATGCGTCTATCATAATTCTCTACGCGGCGCGTAGAATTTTTCGTTCGTTTTTTTATTCGATCATCATAAGCAGTTTCAAATTTTGGCACACTTCGTCGAGCGTTTTGCGGCCGGCTTTCGCGATGAATTCGGCGTTTCTTATCTGCCAGTCGAGGCTTTTGACCTGGTCTGAAAGGACGGCGCCTTTTATTTTAGTCGTTTTGAGGCGCACCTCGAAAGGATAATTTTTCAGGCGGCTCATCACCGGGCAAAATATCGCGAGGCCGGTTTTAGAATTATATTCCGCTGGCGAGATCGTCAGCGCCGGCCTCTTTCCGTTCTGCTCATGACCCGCGCGCGGGTCGAAGTCGAGCCATACCAAGTCGCCACGCTCTGGAATATATTCGACGCGTTTCACCATATTTCAGAGCCCGCCTTCCCGCCGGTTTTGACCTCCGCGTGGGCGTTTTTATCGTCGATAGCGTCGAGCATATCTTTTAATTTTTTCGTTATCCGCGGCCGAATGACGATCCGGTCGTCTTCTTCGACGATGTCAACCGGCGTTCCGTTTTTCAGATGGAACTCGAGCGCGATGCCGCGCGGAATTCTTATTCCCAGGCTGTTTCCCCATTTCTGGACGACGGTTTCCATGATTTTTCTCCTTCGCGGGCGATTTGATTTGCTTCGCTTTTTAATGTTTATACATAGTATATACTAAAACATGACTTAAGTCAACAAAAAATTACTGCACCGGCCAGTAGAAGCAGGGGCGGACGCTGTCATAACCGCCCCCGGCAAAGAAAGTTGTGTTATGTATAGTGGTATATGAACAGCGATATGACTCACTTCCAAGTCCGCTATAGTACCAAGAACCACCGGTAATTAGGTTTACATTGTCGCGAAGCCAGACCCAGCAGTTGCCAGTAATATCTCTTAATCCGTAATATCCCATTTCCGGGTATCTGTTGACTCGCGTGGTGCCTTTTGGCATTCCGAATAGTCCAATAAATATTCTTTCGTCCGGCGTTTGTATCGAATTTTCGTTGCAGTTGGCCGTGTTCCAGGTATTGCCCCAGGGCCATAATTTTTCGGCTGCGTTATTTCCGACGCCGTAAAGTTTGGCGCCGCGCGAAGCTTTCTCGTGTTGGTCCGCTGATGCGTGGTACATTTCGTTCTGACCGCTGTTAGAACCGGTTATCAGCCAGTATGAGTAGTTTTTAGCGTCATCCTTTTGCAGGCAGATGGCGGGATGGTTCGAATAAGATGAAAGACCGGAATATGAAGCCCAGCCGCCTATAATCATTGGAGCGCCCGGCGAATTTCTCCAGTTATTGAACTGTGCGTTAGTTGTCGGTGTCTCCGCAATATAATATGTGCTCATCTTAATTTCCGTCGGCGCGCCGCCATAAGTGCCGTCGCCCCTGTCGAAAGCCGATGCCGGTATTTTAATGAAAGTGACGCTCGGATCGTTTTTGCAGATATATTTGCGGAAGCCTTTCGAGTTGGTGCCGATGAATTCAAGCGCCGGCGGAGTGTCTTCGACCGTCCATGAAATTTCGGTGCTGCCTTTCATCGATGTGTTGGCGTCGTCAACTATGGTCACTTTTAAAGACGAAGCCGCCATTGTGCTGCGCACATAAAATTTGGCTTCGCCGCTTGTGAATGTAGGCACGGTAAGTCCGTAGTTAGCGCCATTATTCGAATTATCAACCGCCAGGTCGGTTATGCCGGTGCCTTCCCAGGTGACTATGCCGATCGTATGGTCGATGTAAATCTTTCCTTTAGCCGGAGTTCCGCTATATGAGGTGTTTAGTGTACCGTCGCCTTTTCTTGCAGTCACTACTAATTCGATATGCCCGCCTTCTTCGACGGAGCCGTTCGGCGAAAATCCGAGCGGCCATGTAGCAAGATCATTATTGACGCTGAAAAAACGCGGTTCGATGGCGAAGTAGTCGTCGCCGAGTTCTATTTCTTCAGTGGTGAGGTTTAATTTGAGCTTGAGCACGCGGTGATTGTCAGTGTCGGTCACATAAAGAAAATCACCGTCAGCAGATGCTATTAAGCCGCCCGGCGACGAAAGCGTTGTCGGCGTTAAAAGCGCCGCCTTATCGAGCTCGCCGCAGAATTTGCCCGTATTGGAAAATTTGAGTACGCAGTTGCGCGAAGAGTCGCTTATAAAAAGCGTTTCGGAGGTCGCCGTCGATAAAACGGCTATCGCCGAAGGTGCGTTAAACTCGCCGCCGCTCGTTCCCGGCGCGCCGAATTTTAAAATGAAATTAGCGTCGCGGTCGAATTTTTGAATGCGCCGGTTACCTTTATCGGCAACGTATATTTCGCCCGTGTTATTGATTGCGACCGCCGCGGGCGTTTGGAACCTGCCATCCGAATTTCCCTGACCGCCGAAGGTCGCAATAAGGCTGCCGTTGGCCGAATATTTGTAAATAAGGTGTGAGCTCGAATCGGGAATGTAAATATTACCATCGGCGTCCGCCGCGGCATTGGCGGGCGAAGCTGGAAATTCTCCGCTGTATGGTATTTCAGTCTTTAGAATCGCGGCAAAATTCATAGTGTCGAAATTAGTAAAGCTGTTATTTATTATCCTTCCGTCGAGGAGTGAAGCGGTATCGGCATAGAGCCCGCCTTTTAAATAAATCGCGCAGCGGGCGGCGTTGAATAAATTATTGCGTATCACCGGCCATGCCGGAATAAGCGGCGTGTCGGAAGTGTCGGATATGTTTATTTCACATGAAGAACTTAATGAATAATTAAGACTGTTGAATTTATTGTCAGTAATGTAAGCGGCTGCTTTTACCTTTATTTTGCTGGATTTATCGTCGCCGGAGCCTCCAAGCGATAGATGGTTGTCTTTTAAGACCAGAACTGAATTATGGCTTGCCGATAGAAGATAATCTTCAAGGAACGATGTCATAGCCACTCCGGGTCTATTGTATTTAAAATAATTTCGCGAAAAAATATTAACCGCGTCGTATGAGAGACTTATGCAGTTACGGCTGAGATTGAACAGGTTATTGTAAAATTGCGAGCCGTCGTAATCGCTTGTAACTATACTTAATTTTTCAGTGAAGTTTTCACGGCCTATGGTGGAGTTTGAAATTTTAAATTCAGAGCCCTTTAAATTAAAATGTTCGGCGTCGGACCCATAAAAAACGGCGCCTTTTATTGAAGCCATATCAGGCATGCCCGCTGCTATTATTGTTTTGATATTTCCGGCGCCGCCGTTAGGCGTGCTTCCCTCCCGGCGCGAAGATAAATCAGCATACGAGGCGTGAGAAAAATAAACCGGTTCGGCGTAACTTCCGTCAACTATAAGTGAATACCACGGTGTGTTGTCGGCATCGTCGTTTTCGAAAGTGATGGATGCGCCGGTTTCGTATTTTACTATGGTTCCCTGCTTTATATGCAGTCTCGTCTGATTGCCCGCTTTAAGGCTCTGATTTACGATATAGACATTGGTCGGGCCCCATTCGTTTAATGAACGCGGCTTAATGAAATCGGGCGGTACAATGCCGTCAGGATAAAGCGATCCAGTATATAAAACGGCGTATTTCATTTCAAGGTTGTTGATAATGCCGCCGCCGGAAATGGAAAAGCAGAGACCGCCGTAAGCGTTGGCCGGCGTGCCGTCCGCTTTGCCCCAGTCGCCGTATTTAACGCCGCAATACGGGAGCGGATCGGAAGTTTTCAGCCTGACTAACTGCGGATTGGGCAGGTAACCGGGCAGGCTATAGGTAAGATCGCCTGCGCTGTAAGCTGACGGGGCGATCGTGTTATCGTCGAGTGAAGTGAATAAAACCTTTTCGGTTTCCTTCATGCCGCCCGAAACTATTAACTTTCCGCCCGGCCGGACCAGAATGCCCGAATTGGATTTGCCCGACCAGTTAGTCGTGTTTACAAGTTTATTGGCGGTCGAAAATTTAACTACTGTCCCCGCCGCTATTTCAAGAGTTCCGTTCACGCTTAAAAAACTATCCACTACATAAGCATTCAGAGTATCCGCGGCGCCGCGTTTTTGAGGCTCCCATAAAACGTCTGCGGAGGCCGAAATTCCGCCCGGATATTTTTGCGAAGTGTAAGTGTAGTCGTATTTGATATAGTTTCTATTTGGAATGCTGCCGCGCCTCACTTCGTCGGCCGCCCGCCAGTCGTGGAATTTTCTTGCCAGCGTTACCGGCGGCATCGAGCCCGCCGTGCCGTCGTCGACTTCTTTTACGGTCACATAAACGGTTTTTTCAGCCGAGCTGACCCGTTTATAAAGTTTTTTCGATGTTTTATCCACGAAGAAGATATCGCCGTTGTCGCTTACCGCCGCGCCCGATATGCTCAACCCCGGCACTTCGCCGATCAGTTTGCTGCCGAAAAGATCTACGATGTTATTTTCGCAGACTACATAAGTTTTATACTCGCCGTTGCGGTTTTTAGGTGAAAATATAACGCTGACAGGGTTTATTATATTTTGTGAATATTGTTCGAATTGAATGGAGGCGGTGTCGTTTATATCGGAAATTGAATATACTTTATCGCCGGAGTGATCGACGAAAAATACGGTTTTATTGTCCGGCGCGGCGAAGGCGCCGCCGACGCCGGAAGTCATCGTAGAAGAAGCGTCGAGAACATCGGAAAAATATTTGATGACGGTCCGGACCGCGCAGTAGCCCGTGCGGTCTTTCCAGGCGTTATAAATCTCGACCGGCGCCAGAAAATATATCAATTCGCCCGCGTCCGGCGCGGCGCCCTGAAAGTATTGAAAGCATTTGCCGGCCGCGCCGCCGGCTTTGAAGTTTAAAATGCCGTAGGCGTTATCGGAGTCGCCGGGCGTCGTAAAATACGCGCGCATATTGCGGAATGCGCTGAATTTGCGCGCCGCCGATATTTCGAGCGTGCAGTTTTTATCGATGAAAATGCCGGTGGACAGGCGATCGGATTCGCCGAATGAGCTTGGTGAATTTTGAGAAGAACCGGCGCTCAGCGCGTGTTTATATTCGCTGTCGGGTTTTTTAATGCTTATTTTTTTATCGTGCCTGCTATAAGTAATAATTTTTGAATTATCGTATGAATTCACGCTTACTGATAAAAAATTACTGCCGGGATAGTTTCGATTTATAAGCGTAGTACTTTCTATTTTATTGCAGCTAAGATTGTAAACTGAAAATAATTTTTCGTAGATAACTGTACTCAGGTCGTCGGGATTCATTAAATTATAACGCACCGATTCGAATGTGATTTTATTGACGTTAGCCGCCGATCCTTTGCCGATGAAATTGGTCATGCCGGTAAGACTGTGAGGAATCGATAATTTAGCTTCGATCGGCTGCCATGTTTCGCCGTAGTCGTTAGTTCTGAATATGCCTTTATCGGCCGTGCCCGCCCACCACACGCCGTTTTTTTCCGCGAATACGCAGCTGACGGAAATGCCGTTGAAAAAGCGGCGCCACCTGCCGCCTTCGAATTCCGGCGGATAATTTATCATACTGGCGCCGGGCGGCGTTTGTAAAAGTTTATTGGCGAAGTTAATATTTCTGACGAA
>CAYTCW010000082.1:14464-19784 GCA_964436235.1 uncultured bacterium | reverse complement strand
GGGAGGGAGAAAAGGTTAGCAACCCTTTCTCCCTCCCTTAAACCCACCCTCAATCCGCAAATTGCCTGACGCTTTTTTGTCAGCTTGTCGATAGCTTTTTCTGTCAGAGTTTTTACTTATTTGACTGCCAGCTTGCTTGTTTGCAGTCACGCGCGTACCGCGCGTAACTGCGTAGCTATAATGGCACCACTATAACTTAAGATAATGGCTCGCGGGAAAAAATAATGCAAATCGATACTAATAATTACAATGATAAAAATTAATGATCACAATAATAATCGCGCTGATAAATATTAATCTGAGCGCATGAGTAAAAACTTTTAGCAACGAGAGTTTAAACAGTTTAATTTAAACAAATTTAAGTTTAATAATGTTTCTGTATAGAAAAACCGATGTGCTTTATAGCCTTACCGTGAGCCGAAATATTAAGTTCCGTCGGTGCGTAAATAGCATGCCTTCGCGCACGCAACGCGTGCGCGGAGGCAAAACTAACAAATGGCAGGAAATAAAATAAAAATAGAGACAGAGACAGACATAAGGATAGAGGTAGAAAACAAAACAAAGGAAAGGAAAAAGAAAAAAGGGGAAACATGAAGATATAAGTTAAGTTGACAACATTCAATGGCTGGAACTTTATAAATAGACCAATAAAAAAAACTTCGAAGCCGGCAGAAAGAACCGCCCGAAATAAAAAGGCTATGATAATAGCCTTTTTATTTCGCTGCTGCAAAACTGCGCGCGCGCCGCGCGCAGTTTTATATTCAGGGAGAGTAAAGGGGGTACGGGGGATTAGAGAGGGCCATTGGTCCTTTCTATTCCCCCGTCGCGGTCCTTAACGGTCTTATATTCATTATAATTCATTATAATTTTTGCGATTTCTTGACAGCTTTGTTTATTTTTTGTATAATTGATGTGATAATTACCGGATTTATTTTAATTTGATTCTGAATCGAAGGCGCAAAGCCTTTATTTTTAATATCTTTGATCGATTTTTTGTATTATTGAAGTTAAAGGCGGTGATAAGGAACGGTCCGTAATATTTAATCTTAGAGGAGGAAGTTTTATGTATCAGAAAAGGTTTATAAAAATCAATTGTTTGATCACGCTTTTCACATTTTTAGTCTCGATATTTTCCGCTAATTTTGCCTTCGTTAATACGGCGAGTGCGCAGGAAAACATATTAAATAAAATTACCGAAGGCATCTGGAAAGTTAAAACTATAAAAGGCGAATTCGACGCGGCAGGCAACGGCGGTTATGAAAAATGGGCCGACGGCAAGCAGCGTTTTGTATTACGCGATTCTCTCGGGCATTTAATGTCATGGGGCGAAGCTAAAATAGATAAATTAACCGACGGTCAGATTAAAGTTACCGTTAAAGATAACGACGGCACTTTTGAAGCCGTTAAAATTAGCGCGCCTGCTTTAGAAACCGTTGCGGCAGTTAAATCGGCCGTTATGGATTCGGCTCCTGAAGCGCAGGCCGTCGCGGTTAAATCCGCGGTCGCCGTCGAAGCTGCTCCGGCTGTTGCTCCTGCGGCCGTTGAAACGGCTCCGAAAGTTACTATCGGTCAGAAGTTATCGGCATTGAAAACGAAAATAACCACGCCTATCGAAAACGGCGGCAAAGGTTCGACCGCATGGGAAAAAGGCTACGGCTTCGGTAAAGATACCCCGTCGAATATTGCCGGCAAAGTTAAAGGCATATTCTCGAAAAGCGATTCTTCGCAGTCTTCAGTTTCCTCTCCCGCGGCGGGCGCTGCCGCAACGGCATCAGCCCCTGTTTCCGCTTCACCGGCTCCGGCTGCTAACGCATCCGCACCCGCGGTAAACGCGCAGGTACAGCCGGCGGCTAATGCGCCGGCCCCTGTCGCCGTAGAAGCGGCTCCTAAAGCCACTATTGGCCAGAAATTATCGGCATTGAAAACGAAAATAACCACTCCTATCGAAACCGGCGGCAAAGGTTCTACCGCATGGGAAAAAGGCTACAGCTTCGGTAAAGACACGCCGACTAACGCCGTAAATAAAGTTAAGGGCATATTTTCGAAAGGCGATTCATCCTCAGCTTCGGCGCCGTCTGCATCAGTTCCGGCCGCGGCTTCGGCTACGGCTTCCGGCCCTAATGCTCCTGCGCCTTCGGCTTCAGCCCCTGCAGCGGCTCCTGTTTCTAACGCATCAGCGCCTGTCGCTGACGCTTCAACGGTTTCGGCTCCCGACGCAGCTCCTAAAGTTACGCTCGGCCAGAAACTTTCAGCTTTAAAAACCAAAGTGACCACTCCTATCGAAACAGGCGGCAAAGGTTCTACCGCGTGGGAAAAAGGCTATAGCTTCGGTAAAGATACACCGACTAACGCCGTAAATAAAGTAAAAGGCTTGTTCACTAAAAATTCGTCGTCATCTTCGGCAGCAACTTCTACGACAGCTGCAGCCGGCCCTGACGCTCCCGCGCCTTCGAACGCGTCTCCTGCAGCGACTTCAACTACGGCTTCCGGCCCTAACGCATCAGCGCCTGTTGCTGAGGCTTCAACGGTTTCTGCTCCCGCAACTGATGTAGCTCCTAAAGCTACGCTCGGTCAGAAACTTTCAGCTTTAAAAACCAAAGTGACCACTCCTATCGAAACTGGCGGCAAAGGCTCTGCCGCATGGGAAAAAGGTTACAAATTCGGCAAAGAAACTCCTGAAAATGCCGTAAATAAAGTAAAAGGCTTATTCACTAAAAAATCAGGCGCCGCCGAACCCGCAGTTAAAGAAGCGGCAGCTTCAGAACCCACCCCGTCACAGAAAATGGCGGATCAGAAAAACGCTAAAGTAGAATTTGACGAACAAACCGGACAGTTCCAGAAAGCCGCAGTTCCCGCGGCGCCTTCTAAAATATCCACCGCGCTTTCGGCCGGCAAAGATTCTCTTAAAGCGAGTTTTTCAGTTAAAAATTTAGGTATTTCAGCCGGATTGACCGTCGGATTCAAAATATTCGAACAGGTTAAAAGCGGCGAAAAAATATCCATAGGCAAAGCAGTCGGTCATCTTGCCACCGGCGAATTCGCCGGCTCGTTCGTGGGCAGCGGCTTAGGCTCGGCGGCCGGAACTGTAGTCGGCAGTCTCTTAGGCTCTTCAATACCCGTTGTAGGCCCGATCATCGGCGCTTTAATGCCGGCGGTATTCGGACAGGTCGGCGGACATCTTGGCGCGAGCATGGGTAACGATCTTGCCAGCGGCCAGAAACCTTCGTTTAAAAAAGCTATCGCTTCAATCGATAAAGTGGCCGTTTTAGGACAGGCCGTCGGTTCGACTATCGGCGCGGCGATCGGCTCGATGCTGCTTCCGGGCTTCGGCTCAATGATAGGCGGTCTCGCAGGTTCAATGATAGCTAATATCATTATAAATAAAGTGCGTAACCGCGCTAAATCAAATTACCATGTATCCGGCGTTAACGCTCAGGGCGGCCAGGTTATATACGGCGAACAACTCGCTCCGCCTCCAGCGCAGCCCGTATTGTCGAACATAGGCACCAGCGCTTCCGGCGACGGTCAGGCGCAAAACACCTATGAACGCATGATCAATGCTTATAAACTCTACTCACAGATGCTTTCAGAAGGTAAAGGCGAAACTCCCGAATGCCAGCAGGCACTCAGCGAATACAAACAGCTCTACACCAATTACGCCGGTTCGGTTCAGGGACAAAATATTAGATAATTAAGCGCTTTACTTAATAAGCTGATTAGTTATCTATCTAACTATAGTTAAATAAAAATCGTTTTAAAAAAAGGGGGAGAAAGGGTTAGCAACCCTTTCTCCCCCTTTTGATCCCCCACTATCCGCAAATTGCCTGACGCTTTTTGTCAGCTTGTCGATAGCTTTTTTATCTACTTCCTTCTCTACTTCCTTCTCTACTTCTTTTTTCTATTTTTTTCTCTCTTTTCCTGCCAGCTTGCTTGTTTGCAGTCACGCGCGTACCGCGCGCAACTGCGTAGCTATAATGGCACTACCGCAACTATGGCTTACGGCTTGCGTTAAAAACTAATGTGAATCAGCATTAATAATTGCACTATTAAAAATTAACAAAATGACATGCTACAATAGTTTTCGGAAATCAACTTTGATCAAGTTAAATTAAAATAGATAAATTTAGACAAAATTTTTGAAAAATATTGACTTGTTAGAGATTTTGTTTTATATTAGATTCGTTCCCACATATAGTAGAAGGAATTTTTATGAATTTTGAAGAAATAAAGATTTATTTAAAAAATAATCATTTGGATGCGCGCCGCATGCTGTTTTGGAGCGAGCGCGGAATTAACTATGTTTATATACATCGCGAATCTATATTTACGGCGGTTTCGCAGCTGCGCGATGGAGCCGGGTTTGATATGCTAATGGATCTTTTCGCCGTCGATTATCTTAATTACTCGCCGCCGCTGCCGGAAGGAAATCGTTTTGAAATAGTCACTCATTTATATTCGACTAAAAACAACGAGCGGCTTTTTATTAAATCGTTTTATCCGGCGGATTCGCCGCAGGCGGTTTCGCTGACGCCGATTTATGCGGCGGCGGACTGGTTTGAGCGCGAAGTATTCGACATGTACGGCATAAATTTCAGCGGTCATCCCGATTTGCGCAGAATACTCATGTATGAGGGATTTGAAGGTCATCCATTGCGAAAAGATTACGACATTAAAAAACGCCAGCCGCTTGCGGCGCTTATAAAAAAGGAAAGATCCGTTTTCGAGCGTTAGGCGTCCAACTTTTCGAGAGATCTTGCGTCGCGGCTTCTAAAAAATGTCAGTTGCCGGCTCCAAGGCGTATATAAAAATTATTTATGCGGCAATGAAGTATTATCAACTAAAAAAGGGCGATTATTATGAAACTATTTTCTGAAGAAATGAAGAAGCGCATTATTGAGCTGCAGGCGCGATATCCTGATAAAGAGGCGCCGCTTTTAATGATTTTGCACATGGCAAACGACGAGTTCGGTTTTTTAGACGACGATATTTATACCCAAATATCGCAGCTTACGGGCGTTGCTAAAAGTAAAATTTATTCGGCCGCTACTTTTTACAGCATGTATAACCAGAAGCCTGTTGGAAAGTATCATTTACAGCTATGTAAAAATATATCCTGCATGCTCGCCGGAGCCGATGACATACTTGAACATATATGCAATAAACTTAATATTACTCCCGGGATGACGACTGAAGATAATAAATTCACTCTTACTCTCGTAGAATGTCTTGGAAGCTGTGGAAACGCCCCGGCGATGATGATAAATAAAGAATATTATGAAAACCTCGATAACGCTAAAATCGATAAAATACTTTCCGGGCT
>CAYTCW010000082.1:0-14364 GCA_964436235.1 uncultured bacterium | reverse complement strand
ATGAAAATAGCTATTCTTGGCGGAAGCCGCTTAATAGGAACCACTCTGGTAGAGCATCTGGCCGAAAAATACAAAGACGCCGAGCTGCATTTAATAAACCGCGGAGTCACTCCGGCAGTCTGGGATTACGAAAAAAGGTGGCCGGGCAGAGTGTTTCGTCATATCGCCGACCGCGAATCGCCGCTTAATTTCTGTGACTCGCTCGAAAAAATAGCGCTAAAAAAAATAGACGCGGTTATCGATATATCCTGTTATACGAAAGAAGAATTAACTCCTGCCATACGCGCTTTCGCGAAGAAAATAAAACAGTATATATTTATTTCCACATGTTCGGTTTACGGCGTTTTAAAATATATACCGGCCGGCGAGGAGCATCCGCTCGATAATACCGAGAGCAATTCGATGTACGGCAGGGAAAAGATAAAATGTGAAAAAGAATTATTGTATTCGGCTAAAAATAATGATTTCAGCGTTACCATTCTCAGGCCTACCTATATTTACGGCCCTTACGACCATACCAACCGCCTGTTCTATTTAATAGACCGTATTTACAAGCAGGTGCCGCTTTTTATTCCGTCCGGCGGCCGCGATCCGATGTTCAACGCGGTTTACGTAAAAGACCTCGCCCGCCAGATCGACGGGTTTTTACTCAATGAAGGGGCTTATAATCAAATTTATAATACCGCGGCGAACGATTCCGTCAATTTTTCCGAATTTCTTAATATTATAGGCGCCCGTCTCAATCAGGAAGTCAAGATCGTCCATGTGACCGGCGAAGAATATAAAAAAGCCGCCGGCGGTATCGTGTTTCCTTATACGAGCTGCCATACGGCATTTGACGTTAATAAGATGAAGGCGCTTTTCGGAGAGGATAATTTTTTATTTACCTCTTACCGCGACGCGGTCGCAGAAACTATAGCCTGGCATATTTCGCGCGCCGAACTGCCGTCGTCGAATAATTATGAAGGCGAAAAAAAATACTTCGACGATAATTTTTCTAAAAAAACCAGGTCACATTAATTTGAAATTATACGAAAGCGTCTGATATTCCGATATAATTGACTATAAAGCCGGCCGTCATTAATTTTACGCTGCGATAAATAAAACTTGCAAAATATTTATTTTTGTTATAGAATTATCCCATAAATAAATATATACGATTCGGGGTATGGTGTGACAAACTCAAAACTTATAATCGTTTCAGGCCATCTTGGCTCTGGAAAAACTGAATTCTGCTTAAATTACACCGCATATTTAAAAAAAGCCGATCCGCGGGGCGTTGTCGCTCTGTGCGATCTTGATTTTATTAACCCTTATTTTCGGTCGAGAAAGCATGCCGAATATCTTAACGGCTTAGGCGTCGAAGTAATAACGCCTCGCGACCGTGAAATATCGGCGGCCGATATGCCTTCGGTTTCAGGGCGTATTAAGGCCATGATAATGGATCATAATGCGACGGTGGTTCTGGAGGTCGGCGGCGACGGCGGTTCGATAGTGCTCGGCCACTTGAGTGAATTTATTTATCAGCGAGGTTTTTCGCACTATATGGTGCTTAATTTAAACCGTCCGGATACCTGTGATTATCAAAAAGCCGCCGATATGATAAGGCTTATTGAAAAATCGAGCAAGACGGCGGTTACCGATATAGTTTTAAATAATCACTTAATGAATGAAACCGATTCGCAGACCGTTTGCAGGGGCTATTTATGCGCCAGCGAAATGCCGTTTGCCGCTACGCCGGTTAAGTATGTTTGCGCCCGCGGCGAAATAATAAAGGAATTAAAAAAAGATATAAAACTAAAAGAGAATGAAGAATGGTTTGCTTTAGAAAGGGTAATGCGCTATGCGCACGAAGTATTATGATTAATCGAGAATGAAGGCAATTCAATTTAAATGAAAGAAAAGGGTGGGGATGTATGGGTAGAGTAGTTATATCGGAAGAAACCTGCAAAGGCTGCGAGGCATGCGTTCTTGTGTGCCCGGCTAAAATATTGAAGCTGAGCGATCACTTAAATGAAAGCGGTTACCATCCGGTCTCGTGCATCGATCAGAGTAAATGCACTGGCTGCGCGAGCTGTTTCAGGGTTTGTCCTGACATAGTTTTCGAAATTTACCGTTAAGCTTGCCTGAAAGGCTTGATAGCGGGAGTTTATTATATAATGTTAATATTGATATTAGAATTATTTTAAGGGGTTGATATAAATGGCAAATAAAGTATTGATGAAAGGCAACGAGGCCATCGGCGAAGCCGCCATGATAGCCGGCTGTATGCACTATTTCGGCTACCCGATAACTCCGCAGTCTGAACTGCCGGCTTATCTGGCTAAACATATGCCTAAAAGAAATGGCGTTTTTCTTCAGGCCGAATCAGAAGTCGCCGCTATTAATATGGTTTACGGTTCCGGCGGTACGGGCGTACGCGTTATGACCTCGTCGTCGTCGCCCGGCATTTCCCTGAAGCAGGAAGGCATTTCTTATATAGCCTGCGCGGAAGTTCCGTGCCTTATAGTTAACGTAGTGCGCGGCGGCCCCGGTCTCGGCAATATAGCTCCGGCGCAGTGCGATTATTTTCAGGCGGTAAAGGGCGGCGGCCACGGCGATTATAAACTTATCGTTCTTTCGCCGTCATCGGTCCAGGAAATGGCTGATTTTACGGTTCTGGCTTTCGATCTTGCCGATAAATACAGAACGCCGGTCATGCTTCTGAGCGACGGTTATCTCGGACAGATGATGGAGCCGGTCGAAATGCCCGACGCGTCCAATATCAAAAAATACGATAAGCCGTGGGCGACTACCGGCGCGGTAGGCCGTCATCAGAATCTTATATCTTCAATTCATTTAGTGCCTGAAGATATGGAAAAGCATATAGAACATCTTTACAAAAAATACGCTGAAATTGAAAAAAACGAATTAATATATGAAGAATACCAGTGCGCCGACGCCGAATATGTAATCGTGGCTTACGGCATAACCGCCCGTATCTGTAAAACCGCCTGTGTAATGGCGCGCGAGCAGGGTATCAAACTCGGTCTTTTAAGGCCTAAAACTCTCTGGCCCTTCCCGAAACAGCCGTTAGCCAAACTCGCGGAATCTAAAAATGTAAAAGGCTTCATCGCTGTCGAATTATCGACCGGTCAGATGATCGAAGACGTTAAATTATCGGTTAACGGCGCAAAACCGGTCGAATTTTTCGGCCGTACTGGCGGAGTAGTTCCTTCGCCGAACGAAGTGTTGTTAAACGTTAAAAAGTTGTTTTCGCTGAAGTAAAAAACTTTTCGGGCCGGCTGAAAACTAATTCAATAGAGTTTTCGAGTCGGAATTCGGCGGAAAAATATTTATTTTTAGATAAAAAAATAATTAAAGCGAGGAATAAAATGAAGGATAAAGAAAAGATATTAGAAGAAGTTAAAACGATGAAAAAAGTCGCGTCGCGTCCTAAATGTCTTACCGACAGAGTGTTTCACTACTGCCCCGGCTGCACTCACGGCGTGGTGCACAGGCTGGTTGCCGAAACTATAGACGAACTCGGCATACAGGAAAAAACCATTGGAGTCGCTCCGGTAGGATGTTCCGTATTTGCCTACTGGTATTTTGACACCGATTTTTCACAGGCCGCCCACGGCCGCGCGCCGGCGGTTGCTACCGGTATCAAGCGTTCGGTCCCCGGCTCGGTCGTATTTACTTATCAGGGCGACGGCGATCTCGCGGCTATCGGAACGGCTGAAATCATACATGCGGCCAACCGCGGCGAAAAAATAACCGTTATTTTTATAAATAACGCTATTTACGGCATGACCGGCGGCCAGATGGCGCCGACATCACTCATCAATCAAAAAACCCAGACTTCGCCTTACGGCCGCGACAGCGAAACTATGGGCTATCCAATAAGGGTATCTGAAATGCTTTCGGGCCTTGAAGGCGTTAAATATCTTTCGCGCGTCGCGGTTGACACTCCGGCCAATATAATCAAGGCAAAAGCGGCCATCAAAAAAGCTTTCGAGACGCAGTTGACCGGCACGGGTTTTTCCATGGTCGAAGTTCTTTCGATCTGTCCGACGGACTGGGGCCTCAATGTGGCCGATTCGAAAAAGTGGCTTAAAGAAAATATGATTCCTTATTATCCATTGCAGGAATTCAAGGCCCCGAAGGCCGAAGAAGCGAAAGGCGGCGAATAAGAATGAATAAAAACGAATGCAAATTTCCATTGAATCTTGTCATAGCCGGTTTTGGCGGCCAGGGCGTTCTTCTGGCCGGAAAGTTAATAGCGGAAGCGGGCCTTCATGAAGGCCGCGAAGTGTCGTGGATACCTTCTTACGGACCTGAAATGCGCGGCGGCACGGCTAACTGCACCGTCATAATATCCGATTCCGAAATAGGTTCACCGGTCGTTGAAAATCCCGATGTTCTAGTTATAATGAACCGGCCGTCGATGGATAAGTTTTTGCCGTCGCTTAAAAAAGACGGAGTATGCATCTATAACAAATCATTGATCGAAGGCTTTAAATCGCGTCCAGACGTTAAGATGGTAGCGGTTCCCGCTTCTGATCTTTCCGTGCAGATGGGTTCTACCAAATTGCTGAACATGGTTCTGGTAGGCTCGTTCATGGCTAATTCAAAGGCTTTTTCTGAAGCGAGCTTAGCTTATGCGCTTAAAAAATCGATATCGGCCAAGCATCAGGATTTAATTCCGCTTAACGAAAAAGCCATAAGCGAAGGCGCCAAATTTGTAGTATAGACGGGTGTTTTTGGCTTCTTGATTTTTATAAAAATATGTGTTATAATTGTCTGGATATAAAAACGAGTATCGAGTAAATATATATGGGTCAGGTATGAATGAATAATGTTGAAGCCTGAAAATAATTTAGAAAAAAGGGCTGATAGTAATGTCATTAAAAATCTATGTAAACGGTGATTTTGTCGATAAAGATAAGGCCGTCGTGTCGGTTTCCGATCACGGTTTTCTCTATGGCGACGGCACTTTCGAAGGGATAAGGGCCTATAAGGGATGCGTTTACGCGCTGCGCGAGCATCTCGAAAGACTTTATGAGTCCGCGAGAACGTTGATGATAGAAGTGCCCGTTACGATCGAAGAAATGGAAAAGATCGTAGCCGAAACATTGATAATCAATAACTTCGAAGACGCATATATTCGTCTTGTTCTTTCCCGCGGCGCAGGCGATCTCGGCCTCGATCCGAGAAAATGCTCCAGGCCGACACTCGTGGTTATAGCTGATAAAATAAAACTTTATCCGGAAGAATTTTACCAGAAAGGGCTCGAAGTTATAACCGCTTCGGTAAGGCGCACGCCGGTCGATTCATTTAACGGCAAGGTCAAATCGCTTAATTATCTTAATAATATTCTCGCCCGCATCGAGGCGAACAACGCCGGCGTCGGCGAAGCTATAATGCTCAACCATGACGGCTATGTGGCTGAATGCAGCGCCGATAATATTTTCTTAGTGAAAAATAAAGAACTGCTCACTCCCGCGGCGCATCTCGGCCTGCTCAAAGGCATAACCCGCGATTCCATAATCAAGATAGCGCGTACGATGGGCATAACCGTCACTGAGACCGTATTTACCACTCACGACGTATATAACGCCGATGAAGTTTTTCTTACCGGCACCGGCGCCGAGGTCGTAGCGGTAGTGCGCGCCGATAAGCGTATCATCGGAAACGGCCTCCCGGGCCCCATGACGCTTTCGCTTCGCGAAAATTACCACAAATACGCCACCACCTATGGTTACAAACTGAGCGAGCATATCGCTAAATACGGCAAAAAAACGCAAGCGGCAGTTTAATTAATAAATTCTAATTTTCTAATATAATTTATATGAGCGCGGCCGTCGGAGACCGCGCTCATATAATATAAGCAAAGTAAAAACGAGGTGTTTTATGCAGTTATACGATCGAATTTATAAGGATATGATAGATGCTAAAAAGGCGCGCGACGAATTTAAATCGGGTGCCCTGTCTTTTATTTACGCCGCGCTCAAGCAGTACAAAATAGACGCTCGAAAACAGAACGATCCTATAAGCGACGATGAGACCGTCAGCATTTTAAATAAAGCGGCAAAGCAGCGCAAAGATTCGATTCAGATGTATGAAAGCGGCGGCCGGGCGGAATTGGCTGAAAAAGAAAAAAAAGAGCTTGAAATACTTATGAATTATCTTCCGCAGCAATTAGGCGAAGCGGAAGTGGGCGAATTTATTAAAAACGAGGCGGCCGCGCTTGGTATCGCTTCGGTAAAAGATATGTCTAAATTAATGGGCGCGGTTATGCCTAAATTAAAAGGCAGGGCGGACGGAAAGTTAGTTTCGGATTTAGTTAAAAAATATGTAAGCTCTCTTTCGGCTTAATATTTTCAAGAATCGTCGTTGTTCGTTGTTTATATTATCGTAAAGTGTAATGAAGAAAAAGGCGGGTTGGGTTTATGCGTTTAAAACATTTTAAATTATCGGCCTTTAATTATTTATTGATTTTTGCTTTATCGTTTCCTGTTATTTTATCCGCGCTTTGTTTTTCATCATCCGCGGCGCACGCGGGCGTTAATTTTGTAATTCCTATCCGCGGCACCGTTGAATATGCTCTGCTGAGCTTCGTAAAGCGCGGTCTCGATGAGGCCGATAAGGCGGGCGCGTCCCTTATCATAATAGATATAAACACTTTCGGCGGCAGGGTTGACGCCGCTATCGAAATTTCAAAACTTTTACGCGAACAGAAAAAACCGGTCGCGGCTTATGTATCCGAAAATGCCTGGTCTGCCGGCGCTTTGATCGCGCTTTCCACTCCCCGGATTTATATGTGCAAAGGCTCTTCGATCGGTTCGGCGGAGCCTAAAAAAATGGACGACTGGACCACTGACGAAAAAATGGTTTCGGCCTTGCGGGCGCAATTCGAGTCGGTAGCTTCCGCCATGAAGCATCCCGAAGACTTAGCTAAAGCTATGGTTGATAAAGACGTGGAGATCAAAGATTTGAAACCGAAGGGCAAACTGCTTAATCTTACGGCCGACCAGGCTTTAAAACACAATCTGGCCGCCGCCGTTGTTTCTTCCATAGAAGAGGTTCTCGCGCTTGAAAAATCCGGCGGTTCTTATATAACCCACGAGCAGACCATAGGCGAGAAAGTGGCGCGCTTCGTTTCAGACCCGGTTCTTTCCGGCATTTTATTGAATCTCGGAATCCTCGGCCTGACGGTCGAATTCTGGATGCCGGGACATATAGCGCCCGGTCTGGGCGGCATTTTATGCTTCGCTCTTTTTTTCTGGGGCCACACTATAGCTAATGCCGGCGCGATGCTGCCTCTGCTTCTTTTTATTGCCGGAATAATGTTTTTAATGCTCGAAGTCTTTATAGTTCCAGGTTTCGGGCTTACGGGCCTTCTCGGCATCGGAATGACCTTTGCCGGCGTTTATCTGGCTTTTCCCGATCCTCACGAAGCGGTGAAGGTGGTTTCGGTCTCGATAATATTGACCACGGCTATTTTGGCCACATTCATCACTTATTTTCCGACTTCGAAAATGTTTCGGCAGGTTACGCTTTCGGCCGTAATTAAAGGCACCAACGCGGCTAAGAGCGAAAATATAAAATTTCTGGGTAAAACGGGAACGGCGCTTACCGATCTTAACCCGGCGGGACGCGTTAAAATCGACGGCGATAGCGTGCAGGTGGTATCCGACGGCCAGTTTATCTCTAAAGGCGCCGAGGTTAAAGTAATATCAGATGAAGGAAACGTTATTACAGTAACGCCGGTTTAGATGTTAAAAACAATATTCCAATAAATGTGAGGATCAAATATGCAGGATTTATTGAGTTTAGCTTTGCTTCTATTAGTATTTGCATTAGTGTCGGCCGGTTATTATTTTTATACGGCCGCGCTGCTGCCCGTGGTTTTAATAATGGCCGCAGGAGCTTTAATTACGCTCGAAATTTTTTTCGTGCCGGGTTTCGGCATTATAGGGCTGGCCGGCGCGCTGATAGGAGCGTATGGCGTTTATTTGAATATGAGGCCCGATGCCATACTTCTTGCGCTTATACCGACGGTTTTCCTTTGTTTTTTAATGGTGAAAACCCTTTCTCAGACGAAACTTTTTAAAAGTTTTATACTTACAAGCACCATATCGGCCGATAAAGGCTTTAAAGCCACTTCCGATTCGACCGACTGGCTTATCGGCAAAAAAGGAGTCGCGGTAACCGATTTAAACCCTTCCGGCAAGGCTGAAATAGAAGGACGCCGTTATTCGGTGCTTACCGACGGCCAGTTCGTAGCAAGCGGTTCTGAAGTAAGAGTTGTGTCTAATGAGGGCAACGTTATCAGCGTGGCTAAAATTTAGCTGGCTCGGAACGTGAATGTCAACTATAAGTATAGATATGTGATTTAATGAGTTAAGTGAAGTAGAGTAGGCTAAGCCTTAAAATAAAATTTTATCAAGCGGCACTAATTTTCCAAAATATAAAGTGGAGGTTTATTAATGGCTAACGATTTATTATTGATGTTATCTCAGTACCGAGGCAGCGGTAATTCCGACGTGGCCGAAACCATGCTCGTGCTTGTGGTTATCGGTATTATCGCGTTCGTGGGTTTCATAATGTATATGGTCCCGATACGCTTGTGGATAGCCGCATGGATGTCGGGCGTTAACGTCGGCTTATGGACCCTTGTGGCGATGCGTTTCAGAAGGATCGTGCCTTCCGAAATAGTCAATCCTCTTATTCAGGGCGTAAAAGGCGGCATCGATTATCTCGAAATATCACAGCTTGAAGCGCATTATCTTTCGGGCGGTAACGTCGAGCGCGTTGTTTCAGCGCTTATAGCCGCGCAGAAGGCCAATATAAAGCTCGATTTTAATAAGGCCGCTGCTATCGATCTTGCCGGCAGAAACGTTCTCGAAGCCGTGCAGATGTCGGTTAATCCGAAGGTTATTCAAACTCCGAAAAACTCAGCCGTGGCTCAGGACGGTATCGAGCTTTTAGTAATAGCTAAAATCACTGTAAGGGCGAATATCGATACTTTAGTCGGCGGCGCCGGCGAGCCCACGATTATAGCCCGCGTCGGTCAGGGCGTAGTAGCTGCGATAGGCGCGGCTAAATCATATCAGGACATACTCGAATCGCCCGATAAGATATCCAAACACGTTCTTCAGCAGGGCCTCGATAAAAACACTGCGTTTCAGATATTATCAATCGATATAGCCGACGTCGAAGTTGGTAAAAACGTGGGCTCGGTTCTTCAGATCAATCAGGCCGAAGCTGATAAGAAAGTCGCCCAGGCTAAAGCCGAAGAACGCAGAGCTTTCGCGGTCGCGCTCGAACAGGAAATGGTCGCCCGCGAGCAGGAAATGAGGGCTAAGGTCGTCGAAGCTGAAGCGGAAGTGCCGAAGGCGATAGCCGAAGCTTTCAGAGAGGGCAATCTTGGACTTATGGATTATTATAAAATGAAAAATATACAATCCGATACCGATATGCGGCAGTCTATAGCTGATAAAGTTTAGAAGCATGCCAGATATAAAAGGCGGACTATAATGGAAAAATTTATATTTTTAGTGATAGTTTTTATATTAATCACGGTAGTCGAGTCGCTTTCGACTAAAAAAGGCTCCGGCACTAAATCGGAAGATGATTGGGACGTGAGCGACTTCGATTTTTCCAATATTAAAAGCGCGCCCAAAGCCGACGATGTAAAGATTTTCGACGAAATAAAACGCAGCGTGCCGCGCGAAGAAAATGAGCGCAGCGCCGAAAACGAGCTTTATTTCGAAAATAAAGCCGTGTATATCGAACAGCCGTTTACGCAAAGCAGCTCTTATATCGAGCAGCCTTCCGAACAGGCTGATTCATATATCAACCAGGATGGTTCTTATGATACGGGCGGCTTCGCCGGCTCGGCGGGCGACGCTTATAAAGTCAATACCGGCGGAGAAATCGTTAAGTCGAAAAAAGACTCTGAAAAAAGTAAGAAAGTCATATCGGCAGGCGCCGATTCTCACTATTCGGTGAGCGCACTCGAAGAGGCGGCCGCGAGCGGCGCAGTCGTCGATCGTAAAGCTGAAAGCCTTTCAGTCGAAAGACGCGGCAGTAAAACCGCAAGAAAAGCCCTTAAAAAAATGGATTCGAGCGAAAAAAGCAGTATGGGCACGGCAGCAGCGTTCAATCCTCACGATGACGGCGTTGAAAGTTTCGATATTGCGACTATGTTCACCGGTCCTAATATAAAAAAAACAATTTTAGCATCAATTATACTTGACAAAACAAAATTTTAAGGTATAATTTAATGATCGCGTTTTTAAATCAATTTTAATGAATTTAATGGTTTTCAAGTTAATAAGTTTATTTATACTGCAGGCCGGGCGCGTTATAAAATATCGCGCCGCGGCTTGTATATTCGTGTATTAATACCGGTGATCAATGGTAGAAGATAAAATATTCCAGCAATTCGTCGTTAGCGTCAAGAATAATAACGATATTGTGGGCACAATTTCAAATTACGTATCGGTCAAAAAGAGCGGCAAGAACTTTCTGGCTAATTGCCCTTTTCATCTTGAAAAAACGCCTTCTTTCAACATTAATTCCGAAAAACAGTTCTTTTATTGCTTCGGCTGTCAGGCAGGCGGCGACGTAATTAAGTTTGTATCGATGATCGAAAATATTTCCTATAAAGAGTCGCTGATAAAACTCGCCGGCATCGCCGGTATAGAGCTTCCCGCGGGGCTTGCCGGAAATATCGCTCCCGAAGCCGCCGATAAGTTTAAAGTTATATATAACCTTCTCGGCGAGGCCAGCCTTTATTTTTTCAAAGTGCTTGCCAGCGCCTCTAAAGAAGCGGAAACAGCCCGTAATTACCTTTATATGCGCGGCCTTAAAAACGAAGATATCGAGCAGTACATGCTCGGCTATTCATTCGCTTCTCCGGCTAAATTTCACGAGGCGGTCATTAAATCTAAAAAATTTACGGCCGGCGATCTCGAACGCGCGGGATTGATAGTTAAAACTGCCGATGGCCGTTATTTCGACAGGTTTTTCGGCCGGGTTATTTTTCCTATTTTCGACAGGAGCTCTAAAGTGATAGGCTTCGGCGGCCGTACCGTCATGCTTGAAGGCACGCCTAAATATCTTAATTCGCCTGAAACCGCGGTTTATAAAAAAAATTCCGCGTTTTATGGCATTAACTTCGCTCATGATGCTATAATTAAAACGAAAGAAGTTATTTTAGTAGAAGGTTATTTCGATTTTATTTCGCTTCACCGCAGCGGTATTCATAATGTAGTAGCCACCTGCGGGACGGCGTTATCGCCTTACCATGTTAAATATATCGAAAATAGCGTCAATAAAGTGGTTTTTTTATACGATATGGACGAGGCCGGTATCAGGGCTACTATGAAAAATTTTGAGTTATTTTCCAAACCTGATTTAAAAATATCGGTCGTTAAATTTGAAGGCGCTAAAGACGCCGATGAGTTCATTAACAAATACGGTCTCGAAAAAACGGGCGCGGCGATTTCGAAAGCGGTTGCTTTTACTAAATTTTTAGTTGATTTTGCCTACGATAAATTCGGCCGCCGCGATATCGAATCGAAAACGGCGATCATAAGTTTTTTAACGCCGCATTTGCGAAGTATTTCTTCAGAATTGACGCGCAATCAATATATTACAATGCTCGCCCAGGATCTGAATATATCCGAAGACGGCATCCGCGAACTCGTATTTAAAGGTTTTAATAACAGCCGCCAGAGCGGCGATGCGGGCATCAGCAGCGCGGCGCTTCTTTCGCCCGAAACTAATATGCGCCGCAAGCTCGAATTAGACATGCTCCATGCGCTTATTCAAAGCGTAGATTTTTTGCCGGTATTTTTATCGGGAGTCGATCCTGAAAGTATTAAATCTCCCGAATTGAAACAGATGCTCGATTTAATATTAAACTCCGATAATTTAAGCCTGACTTCCGATATGCAGTCAGTTTACGCTAAAACCGAGCACGCCGCGTTATACGATAAATTGCTCGCTGTTTCGCTTGAAAGCGATAATACGGCTAAATATTTCGACGATTTAATTAATAAATATAATAACGTAGTCAGAAAGGAACAAATCGATGAGTTGAAAATGATGATCAGGGAAGCTGAAACCTCTGGAGATATCGAAACTTCAAAACAATTATTGCAAAAAGTTTCGCTATTGCAAAAAGAAAACATTTAATCGTAATTAATGATTTACCATCGGCGATTATAGCCGTTTAATTTAAATTTACTGACCAGTTAACCGGAATTATTAGCTTTAAAGACAGGTTGGAGGTTTTGTAGTAATTATGTATTTTAACACTAACAGCGAGTCAGAAGGTAAAAAGGAAACCATATCAATATCACCGGGTGCTGTAATTTTAAATATTCCTTCCTTAATCCAGCTTAACGTTGAATCAAAAAAAGACCTCGTTAAGTTTGCTCAAAGGGCAAAAACCCCTCAAATTATTGTTAAGAGTACTTTAAAATCGATCGAAAATATTAAATCAAAATCGGATAAAAGCGTTAAAGGCAAATCGGGCACCGTTATAAATCAAAGCGCGTCCCGTGAGTTCGTGCCGCCCGCCGTTCCGCTTATTCGTAAATTAGAAGACGGCGGCGCTGTGATTAAAAATAAAGACCTTAAAAAAGGCCTTATTAATTTTATTAACTGCTTAGTTAAACTCGAGCTTAAAATAGCCGAAGCGACTTCCGGTATTAAATTCGACGGCCGTGACGAAATAAGCCGCATATTGTCGGAAGATAAAAAACATAAAGCCGCCGCCGGCGAAGTTGAAGAAGTTTTAACGCCGCTAAGCTTTGATCTTATCGAAAAAGAAATCCAGAAAAGGCTTTCAGTCGCCCTGCAGCCTGTTATAACGGAGTTAGTCAAAAAAGCGCTTGTTAACGGCTGCATCTCTTATCAGGAGATAGAGCTTAAACTGCCGCAAACCTCTACCATCGATGAAATGGAAGAAGTTATCTCGATAATCATGGAATCAAAGATCGAGCTTACCGACGATGACGAAGATAAATATGCTTCACAGGACAGCCTGCTCGAAGAAATTAAAAAATTCGACGAATACCAGGCTAACTTCGAAGGCGACGATTCGGTGCTCGATTCGGTTAAAATGTATCTTCGCGGCATTGGCGAAGTGCCTCTGCTTAATACCGACGAAGAAGTCGAACTGGCCAAACGCATCGAACAAAGCGACGAAGAGGCCGCTATAAAGCTTATAGAGGCTAATCTGCGTCTCGTGGTTTCGGTGGCTAAAAAATATAAAAAACGCGGCCTGCTTTTTCTTGATTTGATACAGGAAGGCAACCAGGGCTTGATCCGCGCAGTTAAAAAATTTAAATATAAAAAGGGCTTTAAATTTTCAACGTACGCCATCTGGTGGATACGCCAGGCAATAACGCGCGCTATAGCCGATCAGGCACGCACGGTTCGCATTCCGGTGCACATGGTCGAAATCATTAACCGCCTTCGTAAAATCGCCCGCCAGCTGTCACAGGAGCTCGGCCGCGAGCCTACCCACGACGAAATCGCTGAACGCTTGAAGATGCCCGTGGAAAAGGTTAAGAAGATATTTAAAATTTCGCTCGAACCGGTTTCGCTCGAAACGCCTATCGGCGAAGAAGATGAAAGTCATCTCGGGGATTTTATCGAAGATAAAAACGCGGTGTCGCCCGTTGAATCGGCTTCTTATTTAATGCTCAAAGAACAGATCAACGACGTTTTGAAAACTCTTACCGAACGCGAAGATAAGGTTATCAAGTACCGCTTCGGATTAATCGACGGCTGCCCCCGCACACTCGAAGAAGTCGGCAGGATCTTCGGCGTTACGCGCGAACGCATACGCCAGATCGAGGCAAAAGCGCTGCGTAAACTTAAACATCCGTCACGCTCTAAAAAATTAAAGGAATTTTACGCCGAATAATATAAATAACCTGTGGCTGAATAATATAAATAATAATTCAAAATAAAAACAATAATCTTTGAAAATAATAGAAATTAACACAATAAATTAGAAAAACGACTGTAAATTGATCCTATTGACTTTAAATTGGTTAAATGACATATAAACCGTGTTGAAATATTTAACTGATTGTAGTATAATCATATTACTTTTGAAAACGCGTTAATAAGAGGGCCCATAGCTCAGTTGGTAGAGCTACCGGCTCATAACCGGTAGGTCACAGGTTCAAGTCCTGTTGGGCCCACCAACATAAGCCGGATAAGCCATTTATTAGCTTATACTGATTAGCGCATTAAAAAATACAAACGCCCCCTTCGTCTAGCGGCCTAGGACATCGCCCTTTCAAGGCGGCGGCGCGGGTCCGAATCCCGCAGGGGGCGCTACCAGAAACC
>CAYTCW010000081.1:0-20632 GCA_964436235.1 uncultured bacterium | reverse complement strand
GTTCAACTAACAAAAAAGCGTCAGGCAAATTGCGGATAGAGGGGGGATAACAAGGGGGGAGAAAGGGTTGCTAACCCTTTCTCCCCCCTGTCAAGTAGATTGGACTGTATTATTATAAATTAGATCGAATTAAAACCAGCGTGCTGAAATTACTTTTCTATCGGTGTAGAAATCGATTGATTCCGAGCCATGGGCTTTAAGATCGCCGAAGAACGACTGGCGGGCTCCGCCGAATGAGAAGAACGACATAGGAGCGGCGATGCCGATATTAACGCCGCACATGCTTGCAGGCAGGCGGTATCCGAATTCGCGCGCCCATTTGCCTGAGGCGGTGAAGATGCTTCCGGCGTTAGCGTAGGGGCAGTTATCGATCCAGCTCATAGCTTCGTCGAAGTCTTTAGCGCGCATTATGCTAAATATTGGTCCGAATATTTCTTCTTTGGCGATGGTCATATCGGGGGTTACATCGTCGAATATCGTCGGTCCGATGAAGTAGCCGTTAGCGCCGTCGCCTTCGACTTTAACGCTGCGGCCGTCGAGGAGCAGTTTAGCGCCTTCTTTGATTCCGATTTCGATATATTGTACGACTCTATCGTATGCTTTTTTGGATACGAGCGCGCCCATTTGCGATGCCGGATCGGTAGCCACTCCGACTTTGAGGGTTTTAGCTTTTTCGAGCAATATATCGCGTATTTTATCGTGGACGTCTCCGACGGCGACCACGTTACTGCCTGCGAGGCAGCGCTGGCCGGCGCATCCGAAGCATGAGCCCATGAGGGCGTTCGCCGTGCCGATTATGTTGGCGTCGGGCATTATCAGCATGAAGTTTTTAGCGCCGCCGAGCGACTGGACGCGTTTGCCGTATTTAGCCGATTCGGAGTATATGTATTTAGCGACGGCGGTCGAGCCGACGAATGAAACGCCGGCCACGTCGGGATGGCGTAAAATGGTGTTAACTGTATCTTTATTGCCGTTAACGAGGTTAACGACGCCGGGGGGCAGGTTAAGCTCGTCGAGTATTTCGTATGTGATCTGCATCGAGAACGGAACGGTTTCGGACGGTTTCAATACGAAAGTGTTGCCTGTAGCGATTGCCGGCGGTAAAAACCACAACGGAACCATAACTGGAAAGTTGAACGGGCAAACCGCGGCGAAAACGCCGAGCGGCTGGCGATAGGCCATGCAGTCGAGGCCGGCGGCGATATCTTCCATTGCCTGGCCTTTCATCAGCGATGCGATACCCGACATAACTTCGACGACTTCGATTCCGCGCCGCACTTCGCCGCGGCTTTCTTCGAGCGTTTTACCGGCTTCCATCGAGCATATTTTAACTAAATCGTTGAATCGCTCTTCTAACAGGGTTTTGAGTTTGAACATATAACGGGCTCTGGTAACCGGCGGCGTGGCGCGCCATTCAGGGAAAGCGGCTTTAGCCGCGGCGATTGCAGCGCATGTTTCTTCTTCGTTTGACATGTTAACGCTACCGATGATGCCGCCGGTAGAAGGATTTATGACATTGAGGCTTTCTTTGCCTTTGATAGCGGCCCATTCGCCGTTTATATAGTTTTTAGCTACTTTGATATCCATTTATTCCTCCAAAAATTTAATAATAAGGGGTATATTACTTTATCGTGCTGAAAGCTTTGTCGAGTATTTTAATCATGGTGTCAACTTCTGCTTTAGTGATATTAAGCGGCGGAGTAATTCTGATAACGTTTCCGTAGAGGCCGCCTTTACCGATTAACAGGTGGTCTTTTTTCGTTTCTTCGAATATTTTAAGGACCGCTTCGCTGTTGGGTGTTTTCGATTCCCTGTCGGTTACGACTTCGACGCCCTGCATGAGTCCCATGCCGCGCACTTCGCCTATTATCGGGTATTTTTCATAAAGCGCCATTAAGTTTTGTCTTAAATAATCTCCGACGACTGCGGCGTTATTTAAAAGTTTTTCCTGCTCGATATATTCGATAACGGCAAGAGCGGTTGCCGAAGATACGGGATTGCCGCCGAAAGTGCATATGGTCAAGCCTTTTATGCTGTCGGCGACTTCCGGGGTAGCCGCGGTCCAGCCGATGGGAAGACCGTTAGCCATGCCTTTAGCCGAGGTCATTATATCGGGTTCGACGCCGTATTGTTCTATGCCGAACCATTTATTTCCGGTGCGGCCCCAGCCGGTCTGCACTTCGTCGGATATGAAGAGACCGCCGTATTTTCTGACTATTTCGACTGCGACTTTAAAATATTCTTTAGGCGGCGTAATGAATCCGCCGACGCCGAGTATCGGTTCAGCGATAAAAGCGGCCACAGTGCCGCATGTCTGCGTTCTGATCAATTCTTCAAGATCGCGTGCGCAGGCTAAATCGCAGGAAGGATATTTGAGGCGGAACGGGCAGCGGTAGCAATAAGGCGCCATGGCATGGTGTATTCCGGGTACCAGAGTTTTGGATATGCGCCATGGCGCGTGCGCGGTAAGGCTCATCGCTAATACCGAACGGCCGCTGTAGCAGTGGCGAAGCGCTATTATTTCCTGAGCGCCGGTATGGCGCTGCGCGGTTAATATGGCGGTTTCATCGGCTTCGGTGCCGCTGCTTGTAAAGAAACTTTTCTTTATTTTACCCGGAGTGATCTGCGCTAATTTTTCGGCGAGATCGCCGGCCGGTCCGTTAGGATAAAGCGTTGAAACGTGCTGGAGCTTTTTAAGTTGTTCGATTGTTTTATTGGTAATGGTTTCATTGCAGTGTCCGAGCGATACGGTTAAAATTCCGCCGAAGAAATCGAGATATTCGTTACCTTCGGCGTCGTATAGGTAATTGCCTTTGCCCGATACGAACGGAAGCGGTTCCTGGTAATAGGTCATTACCGAAGGGTAAAGAAATTCTCTGTATTTATTTGTTATATCGATATTTTTCATGGGTAAAAACTCTCTCCTTTATTTATTTGGAAGTTTATCGTTGAATGTTAAGCGGACCATTCCGCGGGGTCGAACTTTTTGCGCTTGATATATTTACCGTGGTCGAGCGTGCCCAAGAATTTATTGTCTTTAGCTATGAGCCGGCCGCGGGATATGGTCATAACGGCCATACCATTGAGCGCGAAGCCTTCGTATGAATTGTAATCCACTTTGTGATGGCTTGTTTTAACTGAAATCTCGCCTTTTTTAAGAGGATCGATTATCGTCAGATCGGCGTCGGCTCCTATCGCGACGCATCCTTTGCGAGGGTACATGCCGAATATTTTAGCCGGATTGGCCGAGATGACCTCTGCGAATTTATTTTTAGATATTTTATTTTCAGCCACTCCGTAAGAGTAAACCAGATTGACGCGGTCGCCGATTCCGGGGCCGCCATTGGGGATTTTGGCGAAGTTAGAAAGTCCGGTTTCTTTTTGTCCTTTAAAATTAAACGAGCAGTGGTCGGTCGCGATTACTTTAACGAAGCCGTCGCGGATGGCGTCCCAGATGATATCGTTATTTTCGCAATCGCGCAGCGGCGGCGACATAACCCATTTAGCGGCTTCGAAGCCGTTATCGTGATAAAGTTTATTTGACAGTACGAGGTATTGCGGGCAGGTTTCGGCGAATATCAACTGCCGGTCGCAAAGCGCGACTTTGATTTCATCGAGGGCTTCTTTACAGCTCATGTGAACGATATAAAGGGGGACGCCCGCCATTTTAGCTAAGACCGCGCCGCGGTGTACGGCTTCGCCTTCAGCGATGGCCGGATGCGAGGCTTCGTGGTATTCGGGAGCGGTTTTGCCTTCGGCGATGAATTTATTGGCTAAGTATGAGAGCATTTCGCCGTTTTCGGCGTGTATGGAAACTAAAGCGCCGTGTTTTTTAGCTAAGTTGAGCGCTTCGATAAATTCGCCGTCGTTAACCATGAGCGAGCCTTTATAGGCGAAGAAGCATTTAAAACTTGTGATACCGTCTTCGATCAAAGCCGGTATTTCGGATGCGACGCGCTCGTTGTATTCGACTATCGCGATATGAAAGCCGTAATCGATGGCGGAGCGGCCTTCGGCCTTTTTATGCCAGATGGCGGCGGTTTCTTTGAGCGGCTGGCCTTTTGACGGAATGGCGAAATCGACTATGGAAGTAGTGCCGCCACAGGCCGCGGCGGTAGTTCCTGAGGCGAAATCGTCGGCGGTCACGGTGCCCATAAAGGGCATATCCAAGTGGGTATGCACGTCGATGGCGCCGGGATAAATTTCGAGACCGGCCGCGTCTATAACTTCATCGTTCGGTTCAGCATTGATTTTATCGGCGATTTCGGTTATTATTCCGTTTACCGCGCGGATATCGGCCTTAAAAGAATCGGCCGCCGTGTAGATAGTTCCATTTTTAATAATCAGTGACATTTGATACCTCCATGATTAAATTCGCTTAAAGCCGGGTTAAGAGGGGTTTAAGCGGAGGGGCGCGCCCGGATTAAGGAAGTAGTTCGACGAGATCGCCATAGGTTTCAGGGCGTCTGTCGCGGTAGAACTGCCACAGATCGCGGACCTGGCGTATCTGATCAAGGTCGATATCGTTGATTAATAGTTCGTCGTTATCTTCGCTTGCCTGCGCTATAATTTCGCCGCGCGGATTGACGAAGTAGCTCGAACCGTAAAATTTACCTATATTCCAGGGTTTTTCAACGCCGACGCGGTTGATGCAGCCCATGAAGTAACCGTTGGCAACGGCGTGCGCGGGCTGTTCGAGTTTCCACAGGTACTGTGAAAGGCCGGCGACGGTGGCGGACGGGTTGAAAACTATTTCTGCGCCATGGAGGCCTAATATGCGCGCTCCATCGGGGAAATGGCGGTCGTAGCAGATGTAAACGCCCACGTCGGCGTAGCGGGTTTTAAATACGGGATAGTTGAGGTTTCCGGGTTTGAAGTAAAATTTTTCCCAGAATCCGGCGACCTGAGGTATATGTATTTTTCTGTAGCAGCCGAGCATTTCGCCGTCGGCGTCGATGACTACTGCGGTGTTATAGTAAACGCCGGTCATAACTTTTTCGTACATGGGCACAACTATTACCATATTGTACTTTTTAGCGTATTCGCACATCATTTCGGTTGTCGGGCCCGGAATGGTTTCGGCGGTTTCGTACCATTTGATTTCCTGCGACGGGCAGAAATACGGAGTAGAGAATATTTCCTGGAAGCAAAGAATTTGAACGCCTTTTTTGCCGGCGTCTTCTATCATCGGAATATGTTTTTTTATCATAGCGTCTTTAATTTCGGCCACGCTGCCTTCGCCTTCATGTAAAGGCAGACCGCATTGAATTAACCCGCATTTAACTAATCTCGCCATTTAATAAACTCCCCTTTCTATTTTTTAAATTCGCCGTGAAGCGATAATTTTCTTTCGGCTATTTTATCGAAGGCCCTTTTAACTTCTTTGAGGTTGATCGAAGCCGAAGCGCATTTAAAAAATGACGCCTGTTTTTCAAGCATGGCCGCGATGGCCGCGTCATTATTTGTGAGCGTTGCGCTGATCGAGTATGAATTTTCGTCGATTGGATCGCAGGGTTCCATTACCATTTCCGTAACGTTTTCCTGCAGGATCATTTGAAGATTTTTTCGGTTTTTATCGGAGTCGGCCTGGATTTTATTGAGAATTTCTGAGGCGGGGGCGCTTGAATTCGCCAGCATTGAGGATATGAATTCCGAAGATTTTTTTTCTTCGGCGATAGCGAATTCCAGAATAGCGCTAAAAGATGCAAGACCCATTGCTACCTCCAGTGTAAATAAGATGGTTGCTTTAATGAACCATATTTTCATCTAATGGATATCATTATCTGAAAATTTAATTGATTATACAAAATCGTATTGACTTTGTCAAATGAAAAAACGCTTTAGTCAGATAAAAAATATCGATGAAAGTAAAGGGTAAAATAAAGAAGAAAATGAACGGAAAACCGACAGCGAATGTGACTGCAAAAATATAAATGCAAAATATAAATTGACAATTTTAAAGACTTGTGATACAATGTTATAAAATTTGTTTTAATAATTTACGATTTTTTAAAATTTCGTAATACGAAACTCTATCGAGAGCGAGGTGTTAGCATGCCGTCAGGAAAAAAACGCAAAAGACATAAGATAGCGGTTCATAAACGCAAGAAAAAAAGAAGAGCAAATCGCCACAAGAAAAAATTAAGATAAGATTATCTTCAGTTTTGAGAACCACTAATCGTAGTGGTTCTCAAAACTTTTTAGGGAGATTGCGAAATTATTTATGAGTCAAAGCGATAATATGGACGACGATTTAGACAGTTATCTGGGGAGTTTTTTAGACCTTAACATATCGCCGGCCCGCCTTATACAAAAAGAAGGCGCGCTCGACGAGGCCGCGCAGTGCCTTATGCAGATCGGCGACGATTTTATTTTTATATGCGGCCGTGAATTATTCAACAAATTAACTCCTTTTTTTAAAAACCTCAATTATATAAAAGAAGACAGGATAATATTTACCGGTTCCGACTGTTGTAATTACGATGAAACTAACCGTATTTACGATCTTATCGAAAAATCCGGAGGATGCGACGGCATAATTGCCGCGGGCGGCGGCACCATAATCGATATAGCTAAAATCGTAGCATTCAACTGCCGCCGGCCGCTAATAAGCATTCCGACATCAGCGGCCGCCTGTGCGGCTTTCACCGCGCTTGCCGTCGTTTATGACAGCAGCGGAGTTTTTTCCCATTACGATTATCTTAATAAAAACCCTGATCTGTGCGTTATCGAGCCTCGCATGATAATGCAGGCGGGAGCGCGTTTATTAGCGGCTGGTTTTGCCGATTCGGCCGCCAAATATGTAGAGGGAAAATGGTCTTATTCAGGCAAGGCCCAGGATTTTTATTCGGAGCTCGGCCTTTCGATAGCTTATAATCTGACCAACGAAATTATGGCCATAGGAGCTAAAGCGATAGCCGACGCCAAAAACGGTGCGGCGAGCCGCGAAGTTTTCGACGCAATTTCTTATAATATAGTCGCCTCAGGGCTTTCATCGGGAATCGCCGGGATGAAAATTTATCCTAATATAGCGCATTCGATCAGTAACGGCATTACGGCCTTTTTTAACGGGAAAAATTATTTAGATATCTACCACGGCGAGGCGATAAGTTTCGGACTCGCCGCCGGGGCGCTATTAATGCCAGATGAAGGTGAAAAAACTAAGAAAATTATAACGGCCTTAAAATCTTTCGGGCTTCCCGTTAGTTTCAGCGAGCTTCTCGATTTATCTAAAATTTCGGCTTCGCGTGATAAAAAAGATATAGCCCGCATTATAGCGGCTAAGTCAATGGCAAAAAATGAATCCATTCACGACATAGGCTTTATAACCGAAGACCTGTTATACAGGGCCATGCTTGAAACCGATAGTAATTATCAGCGATAAATTTGCCTTAATGGCAATTTATGCAAGTTTATGGCGGCAGGCGAAGGGACTATGATCAATATTTGACAATTAGTCGTTAATGTGGTAAACTAATTTGATTAATTTTATGAATTCAATGTATCAGTACGGGCCGTTAATTCGGCCGGAAAGAAAAATAAAGAGATAAAATGGACGCACTTAAAACAAGCTGGTATCCCGGTCATATGGCGCGGGCCTTTTCCGTTTTTAAAAAAGAAATAAAGAAGGCGCACGTTACCATCGAGGTTATAGATGCTCGTATTCCGCTTGCCAGCAGAAATAGAAATATAAAAATAGTATCCGGCGGAAACAACAAGATCGTTATACTAAATAAAAGCGATCTGGTGCCCCCGGATAATTTGAAGCATTGGCAGAACGCTCTCACCGAAATAGAGGGCGCGCGCGTCATATCGACTAACCTCGCTACCGATAAAGGCTCGATTAAAAAATTAATGGCCGC
This sequence comes from uncultured bacterium, assembly GCA_964436235.1. Taxonomy (GTDB): domain Bacteria; phylum Muiribacteriota; class UBA9980; order UBA9980; family UBA9980; genus UBA9980. Next base: position 12,770 of record CAYTCW010000081.1, on the reverse strand, counting down.
TCTCGACGGTTTGAGAAGCGATATTTTAGCCCGGCGCACCAAAGGGTTCGCCGTTCTTCATCCTATTTTAAGAATAGTGGTAATAGGAATTCCGAATGTAGGCAAATCAACGCTCATTAACAGGCTTTGCGGCCGCACTCGGGCGAAGGTCGGCAAGCGTCCCGGCATAACCATGGGACAGCAGTGGATCGCTTTCGGCAATAACTATGAGCTGCTCGATATGCCAGGAATACTCGAACCCGACCTTTCCGACCCGGAAACCGCCGATAAACTCTCAATGACTTACGCCATTTCCGATAAGGTTACCGACCCTTATCTCGTATCTTCGCGTCTCATAAAGCTTCTTAAAAAAATTTATAAATTCAATAAACCCAATATGCAGCATCCTTTTTTTACGAAGGCGGTAGAGCAGGCTGAAAACACGGATGAAGCCTTAGCTATACTGGCCCGTCATTTTAATTTTTGCCTTCAGTCTCAAAGCGTAGATTATCACCGGACGGCATGTAAGTTATTAAAAGATTACCGCGACGGACTTATGGGCAAATTCATACTCGATAATATTGACGATATGGTGAAACAATAAGCTATGCCGGATAATCTTTACAACAAATTATCAGCTTTATTCAGAAGAATTTCGAGCGTGCACAGAAGCCGCACCGAAATAGTCAGGGGCCAGACGAAACTTCCCGACGCGCCGGTCACTTCGGGCGTCAAGTTTTTCGACGTGGTTTACTGGCTCTTTTTTTTCGCCGTGCTCGTTTTTCTATTAGCTTCCAAATCCAACGAACCTAAAAATCTTCCTAAAATAGATGAATTCGCTAAATACGATATAGTGGCTCCCTACGGGATCAAACTTATCGATGAAGCCAAAACTCAGGCAATCAGGGAAGAAGTAATTAAATCAGTTCCCGAAAAATATAAATTCGACGAAACGGTTCTTGTTGAAATGCTCAAAAATATAGACTCGATATTTGAGTTTATTAAAAGCAGCAGAGCGGAAAATCAAGTGTTGCCGCTTAACGACGATCAGATCGAAAAGAAAATTGAAAACATTAAAATTTCTTTTAACGCGTTTAAGGCCGCGCTTACTATTTCCGACGAATCTTTGCAGAAAGCCAAAGCCACTCTCGATCGCATAATAAAAAATATTATGTCGGCGGAAGTGCCGGCTTCGAGAATTTTAGAAGCCACCAGCGAGGCCGGTAAAAAAATTAAGATGAGCCCTTTCAACGAAAAAATACAGCAGATGCTTCTTGATATTTTCGAACAGAACATCAAACCGAACTACGTTTATGACAAGCAGGCCACTCAGAAACTCAGGAATAAGCTTCTTTCAGACGCCATAGCGGTCGAACGCCACATCAAGGCCGGCCAGATAATCGTCCGCCGCGGCGAAATAGTACAAAAAGAGCATCTCGATATTTTAAATAAGTTCAGCACTTCCGAAACCGGCCGCTATGCGGTGTATTCATATATAAGCGCGGCCTTGATAGCGCTTTTTTCGATAATAGTCGTCGTCATTTACCTCATACAGAACCACGAAGACATATTCAAGCAGAAAAGCCTTTTGACGATGATGGCCATTATAGTCCTTGCAGTGCTCTCTATTGCGCGTATCGTCGATTTCATAGCGCCCGAGCGGCAGGCGGCCGCGCTTTTATCGGCGCACGAAACTCCTTTCTTTTCGCCTTTTATCGTTCCGGTGGCCGCGGCGGCCATATTGATCGCCATACTTATCGATCCGCGATTAGCTTTCATAGTTAATATAATTACCGTTATTCTGGTCGATATAATTCTCGGACATTCGAATCTCAATTTTTTGATAATTAATATTTTAAGCGGCACGATAGCCGTTTTAAACGTTAAAAACGTCAACCACCGCGCCGATATAACCAAGGCCGGCATAATGGTAAGTTTCACCAATGTATTTTTAATAATTTCCTACGCCATATTAGAGTACAATACCGCTAATATAAATTATCAATCAGGCGTTATCAACGACGTAATCTGGGGCTTTTTCAACGGCTTTATCTCCGCTATATTCGCTATCGGGCTTCTTCCTTATCTTGAAAGTTTGTTCAAAGTTTCAAGTTCGATGAGGCTGCTCGAACTTTCCGATCTTAACCAGCCGCTTTTGAGGCGGCTGCTGCTCGAGGCGCCCGGCACTTACCATCATTGCATAATAGTAGGTAACCTTGCGGAAGCCGCAGCGCAGGACATCGAGGCTGACGCGCTTTTATGCCGCGTGGGGGCTTATTATCACGATATCGGAAAATTGAAGCGCCCGGGTTTTTTTATAGAAAACCAGACATGCGGAGCTAATATACACGATAATATCAAGCCGAACCTTTCGGCGAAATCCATTATGTCGCACACTAAGGACGGCTATGAAATCGGTCTCGAATACCAGTTGCCGAAGGAAATTCTCGATATAATAATACAGCATCATGGAACTAATCTTATCACTTATTTTTATTCGAAAGCTCTCGAATCCGGCGATAAGGGAATGAAAGAAGAACTTCTTGAAGGCGAATACCGCTATCTCGGGCCTAAACCGCAGACGAGGGAAGCCGCGATAATATTATTAGCCGATGCGGTGGAAGCGGCCTTTAGAACTCTGACAAAGCCTTCGCCGTCCGCGGTGGAATCGCTGGTAAAAAAAATAAAGAACGAAAGGTTCAACGACGGGCAGTTTGACGAGTGCGACATCACCTTGAAAGATCTTGAAAAAATTTCGCTGACGCTCATTCGTATTATAAACGGAATGTATCATTCGCGCATCGAATATCCCGACAGTGATAAAATCGCGCATAAAGTCAAACAGAACGCGGCCGCCCAGGAAGCCAAAGAAAACTTTCAGCAGTCCGTTTCGCTAAAGAATGATTCCGCTTCAACCGCCGCAGAAAAAAGGTCAGAGCCCTTTCCGGTCTGCGCCGCCGTTCCCGCCGCCGAAACGCATTCTGACGCCGCTGATATCGCGCCTGAAAACGCGGACGGCAAAGCCGGGGTTAAAGGAGAGCAGTTATGAAAGTGATAATAAATCAGGCCGATAAAAAATACTTATACTCGAATAAATTAGTGATTGATATCGTTAATAAACTTTCGTCGTATTTCGGCGTCTGCGACCATTATGAACTCGCCGTTCATTTTTCTTCCATGGCCGCCGTAAGAAAACTCAACGGGGAGTACCGTAATCAAAATAAGGCCACCGATGTTCTTTCGTTTCCTCTTGAAGAGGCGGGCGGCGTAAAAAAGCGCGATTTTAATCCGCAGATGCCTCTTCTATTAGGCGATATTTTTTTATGCCCCGATTATATTATGAAAAACAACGTAATTAAAGGCGGATCGTCGCTGCGTTACGAAACGGCTTATCTTTTGATACACGGCTTTATGCATTTAATCGGATACGATCATACACCGGACGGTTACGCCGGTTCAAAAATGTGCAAAGACGCCGAAAAATTTATTGAATCACGGATCGGGCCGATGAATATTAGTTCATTAATAAAAGTGAAGAGGAGATAGTTCCGGTTTGCAGGTTGAGCTGGCTGATATATTCAATTTATTTCTATTCATAGGCGTTTTATTCGGACTTTCGGGCTTTTTTTCCGGCTCTGAGGCCGCGATATTTTCCCTGAGCCGTATAACGCTCAAAAAGCTCGAAGATTCCGGGCTTCGGCCGGCGCGCTATATAGCCTATCTTTTAAACGATTCTGAAAAGTTGCTTATAACCATAATTTTCAGTAATTTATTCGTCAACACGCTATTATCTTCGATGACCACGATTCTCGCCATCCAGCTCGCCCTGTATTTCAAGTTATCCAATGAATTATGCGTTACCATCGGCACCATACTTACCACCTATATTCTCATATTAGTATGCGAAGTTACGCCCATAAACGTCGCTCTCGTTTTTAACGAATCGTTTTCACGGATGGCGGCTTATCCTATTTACGTGCTTACGATATTTTTCACTAAAATAATTCCATTGATCCCGATCGTCAAGTATTTAAATAAATTAGTCATGCCTTATTTCGGCATCGAGGCCCAGCCGCTGACTACCGAGCAGGAATTAAAATCGGCCATCAATATAGGCGAACGCGAGGGCACTATCGAGCCGCATGAAAAACTTATGATACACAGTATATTCGAGTTCGGCGACACTATAACCAAAGAGGTAATGACGCCGAGAATCGATATGACCTGCGTGCGTTCCGACTGCACTATTGAAAACATGTTCAGGGTCTTTAAAGACGCTGGCTATTCAAGGCTTCCGGTTTATGAAAACAGCCTCGACAACATAATAGGTATAATACACGCTAAAGACCTTTTATCTTATATGAAAGACCAGCAGGTAAACAAAACTACTTCGATAAAGCCTATTTTGAGACAGGCTTATTTCGTTCCGGAAACCAAAAATATAGATTCGCTCTTAAAAGAGCTGCAGCAGAAGAAAGTGCAGTTAGCCATAGTCGTCGACGAGTACGGCGGCACCGAAGGATTAATAACCATGGAAGATATTATCGAGGAAATAGTAGGCGAGATACTCGATGAATACGATGAAGACGAAAAATTATTTGAAAAAATAGATATGAATACCTTTAAGGTAGATCCAAAAATCACGGTATCCGAGTTTAATTCGCTCATGGAATCTAATATTCCCGAAGAGCTTTTCGACACGCTCGGCGGGCTCTTATATGATTTACTGGGTCACGTTCCGCACGCCGGCGAAGAAGCCGTATTCGAAAATCTAAAATTCAAGATAATACAGGTCGAAGGCAAGCGCATAAAAAAGGCGCTGATTAAAAAAACGGCTGAAACCAAACCGCCCGGCGACGATCAGGCCGATGCCGCGGAAGAATTGAAGGTGTAGGCAATATATGATAATGGGAATACTGCTTATTGTGGTAACGACTATAATCTCTTTACTGATGCTGGCTTTTTTCGCCGCGGCGGAAGTGGCTGTCATTTCGGTAAATAAGGTACGCATACAGCTTTTAGCCGAAGGCGGCGGCGGCATCCAGAACGCTAAAATAATGAACGGCCTTTTAAAAGACCATGAAATGGTCGTTTCGGCCATGCTTATAGGCGTTAATATAGCCATTATTTTAGGCACGGCCGTCGTCACTTTTCTTTTAAACGAGATACTCGGAGAAAAATACGCCGTAATAGTGGCTACTTTAGTTCTGCCGCCGTTATTCCTTTTTTTCGGAGAGGTTATTCCTAAAAAAATAGGCAGGCTCACGGCCGATACTTTCTCTCTTAAATACGTAAGGGTAATACGCTTTTTTTATAACCTGTTTTACTATCTGGTGCTTCATTTTACTTTTTTATTGAGTTTTATTAAAAAGGTCTTTAAGTCAGGCGCGTTAAAAAAATCGACTATGACTAAAGAAGAAATACACAATCTTATTAAATTGAGCGAATCCGACGGCGTTATAAAAAAAGCCGAAGGTCAGATGATTGAAACGATATTTTCATTTAATAAGATCTTTTTAAATGACGTTATGACGCCGCGTAACGATATAATAGCGGTAAATTCCGCGGCCCCGCTCAAAGAAGTGCTGGAAATAGCTATTAAAGAAGTGTTTTCGAGAATGCCCGTTTACGATAAAGACATAGACAACGTTCTCGGTTTTATTTACGTTCTCGATCTGGTGCAGGCGCTTAATCTCGACGGCAGAACGCTTAAAGATTTCATAAGGCCTATATTGTTCGCTCCTGAAACTAAAAAGATAGGCGTAATGCTTCGCGAGATGCAAAAATCCAAGATACATATGTCTATCGTCGTTGATGAATACGGCCAGACGGCGGGATTATGCACCATCGAAGACCTTATAGAAGAAATAGTCGGCGAGATACGCGACGAGTACGACGTCGAAGAGCCGCAAATAGTCAAAATAAACGAAAACGTTTATTTAATTAACGCTATGATGGATATTGAAGACGTGGCTAACGAGCTTAATATCGATATTAAATTCGACGAGTTCGAAGAAGTTAAAACGCTTGGCGGTCTTGTAATCAGTCTTGCCGGCCGCATTCCGCAGGTGCGCGACGAAGTCAAAATTAAAAATGCGCGTTTTATAGTTGAAAAAATAGATAAGCACAGGATCAAACAGATTAAAGTGGTTATTAAAAAAGCCCGTCAGGGCGAAAAGGAGCAGAGCGTTGCTGAATAATGGCGCAAAGCGTTCGGGATTTGCGGTGGTGCTTGGAATGTCTTCCGCGGGAAAATCTACTTTACTTAACTCGCTGCTCGAACAGAAAGTGGCTATAACCACTTCTAAAAAGCAGAGCACGCGCACGCCGATGCGCGCTATTTACACCTGCGCCGGGCGCGGCCAGATAGTATTTATCGATACGCCCGGATTTTTCAAGCCTAAAGATAAACTTGAAGAGTATATGCTTAATTCTATGATTAATTCGATAGCTATGGCCGACGTTATTTTATTCGTCGCCGATATCAGTGCGCCGGCTGATTCCATACCCAGGGAATTCATGTATATGGTTACTAAGGCGCCGCAGCCTAAAATTTTAGTGATATCCAAAACCGATAAAAAACATGAATTTAAAATCAGCGATAATATCGAATTAGTAAATCTTTCTACATATTTCGACAGGGCGATACCGGTTTCGGCTTTAAGCCGCATCAATACGGACCGCTTGATAGACGCGGTTTTCAGTTATTTGCCGGAAGGCCCGTCTTTATATCCAGAAGATGAAATAACCGACGCCAACTCGCGTTTTATCGTGACCGAAATAATACGCGAGGCGGTATTTGACATAACTCATGAAGAAGTGCCTTATTCAGTGGCTGTTTACTGTGAAGAACTCGAAAAGCGCTCCAGCGGGGCGTTTTATATTTCGTGTATAATATACGTCGAGCGCGATTCGCAAAAAGGCATTATAATAGGCAATAAAGGGCTTACCATTAAAAAAATAGGCGTGCGCTCGCGCGAAGTCATTGAAAAAGCGCTTGAAATAAACTGCCATCTAGATTTAAAAGTCAAGGTCGCCGAAAAATGGCGGCGTGACGATAGATTTTTGAAGATGTTCGGCTATCATGCGGCCGGCGGCAAGCGTAAAAAGTAGCGCCGTTTAAATGATATTAAAGACGTGGCGTTAAAAGGGGAATGCGTTATTTTTTACGATGAATGCGTTATTTTAAAATCGTCGCCTTACGGTGAAAGCGACAGGTTGGTGACCGTTTTTTCCAGAGAGATGGGCAAGAAAAATCTTCTGGCTAAAGGCGCGTGCAAACCCGGCGCTAAATTGTGCGGTTTTACCGATTCGCTCAGTATTTTAAATTACGCGCCAAAAGCTACGCGCTCTTTTACGCTGATTACTCAGCCGAAGATAATATCGCCGCTTTTTCACATCAAGCAGATGGGCGCCTCTTTTTTCAGGGCATATTCCATGTGCGAGTTAGTTGCGCGGGCGGTCGAATTCGACGATAAGATGAGCGAAGTGTACGACGCGCTTAAAAATTCTTTGATAATAATGGATTTAATGACATCCGACGATGAAGCCGCTTCCGATAAGGTATTGATTAAATTCCAGCTTTTTTTTCTTGATTACGTCGGTTTTTCGCTTAATTTCAATAATTGCTGTCATTGCGCGAAGCAGCCGGGCGAAATTTTGATTTATGATGCGGACGCGGGCGGGTTGATCTGTTCGCGCTGCGCCATAGGACGCCGGAATACCTTCGATATAAGCGCCGCGGCGGAACTTATAACCGAACTTAATAAGGAAGCCGATCTTAATAAAATTATAGCGGCAGGTTATTCGTTAAATAAAACCGGCGCCGTTTTGTCTTTGCTAAAAAGCCATATTAAGGCTAATTTGAATATAGTATTAAATCCCGTGCAGAGTTTTGTATAGATTCGTTTTAAGGAAGTGAAAGAAAATGCCGCTTGAAATAAATAAAAGCACGATATTTGAAATTATTGAAAAGTTCGGCGATGCCAACTGGAACGTCAGAAAGCAAACTTATATCGACCTTGCCGCGGCGGTATGCGGCTCCGAAGAATCTTCGCGCGAAGCGGTTTTCGCCATAACCGATAAAATCGATCTGAGCCGCTCCAGCCGGCCGGAATCGGAGTTTAAAAATATTTTGTACTGGTCGATAAAAACTCTCGGCTCTCTTATTAATTCGCCGCAGGCGCGAGAAGCGCTGGCATCTATCGTCAATGATAAAGGTTTCAAAGATAAATATCGTGAAATAGCCATGAACGAGCTAACTAATTTCGGCTACTGCGAAAGTTTCAGAAGCGAACTTATAGGCTTTTTATGCGACTGCAACTGGAAAATAAGGCAGATGTCGGCGCGGCTGCTCGAATCTTTCCCTGATTCGCAGATCGCGGATTATTTAATCGCGGAGTTTTACAATTTCACTAATGACGACGTTATTTACTGGATATTACAGATAATCGCGCATCAACTCAAAGAGCGTTCGCTCACTTTCTTCGGAAGCATACTTTTTTCTTCGCCGACCAATACGAAATTATACGTTATTTTAGCGCTGTCTGAAATAGATTCTGATGATTCGTTTAAATTGATAGTTGATTGTTTTGACGATTCATCCTATATGATAAGGACGCAGGTCCACCAGATCATAGGCAACAATTTAAAACGATGCGCCCGTTTCGTTCATGATTTCGCGTTTTCGACCGATTTTAGAACGCGCTGCGAGGCATTCAAGTTTTTAGTCAAGTCAATGGACCCGCAATATTACGGCATGATAACGCGCATGGTCACTTCGGGCTCAACCGAAAACCGCGTGCTGGGGCTCATTTCTTTAGGCGATACTTTCGATTCTTCGATCATTGAATTTATATATCAGCGTTTCAGCGATGAATCGTGGTACGTAAGAAATTTCGCTGCTTCCATAATGTCGGGCCACGGCCAGGCCGTCTGGCGGTTTTTATTCGATCGCTATGCGTCGGAGAGCATTTCCAATAACCGCTACTGGATACTTATCTGCGTTAAAAACATCATAAATCCTGACAGCGAAAAACATATAGGCGATATTTTCGAATTATTCAAGCTATCCAAAAAAAATGAAAAACTTCAGATATTGAATATAGTATCGGCTATGGCGCAAAAGATAGGCAGCGTTTCGGCGAAGAATAAATTGATAGTATCCTTGATAGAGGCTCTTAACGATAAAAAATGGCTCGTCAGAAAAGAGGCGTCGGTTATAATCGAACGCTTCGACAGGCAATTAGTTTTATCCAACGTTAAAGCCATGAGCGCCCTGTCGCCCGACCAGTCTTACTGGCTTAAATCCATTATCACTGCCCATTCCGGCGATTAAATAATGCCCGTTGCGACCGGCGGCGCCAGCGGAACCGGTTAAATTAATTAAATCGGCCGCCGCATCGATTAGCAGTTGACATATTAACGAAATTTTAATATACTTAGTGAGTATGATAAATAATGAAGCCCAGCAGACCTATAAACTCGATAAACCCCCGGCAGACGGCAATATAGCATCGCAGCCCGGCGGTTTTATTTCCGGCGTCATTAAATTAAAGGATGCCTCTTATAAATTCGTCGAAATGCTGAAAGTCGTTTCGGGCGAAGCCGATCTTTACATAGTTAAAAATACGGCTGACGGCCTCGATTACATATTGAAATATTACCGCCATAATATCGAGCCCAAACAGGCGATCGTTGAAATGCTCTCGGCCATCAAATCTGATCGCGTCGTGCGGCTATTCGATTACGGCACGACCGGCGAGGGCCGTTTTTACGAGCTGCAGGAATTAGCCGTTCACGGTTCCCTCGAAAGTTTTATTAAAAACAATCCGGCATTGATCGATTCGGGCTTTATAAGAAAATTCGTCTTCGAAATGAATCAGGCCCTTTTTGAAATACATTCAAAAAATATAATACACCGCGATATCAAGCCGTCTAACATACTTATTAAATCAAGCGATCCTTTAGCCATCGCGCTTACCGATTTCGGAATTTCGTCGGTGTCATCGAGCTTAGTGCATCAAACCAGCCTTGACCGCACCATAACCTATGCCGCGCCCGAGGCGCTTAGCGGAGTGGTTTCGCAGTCTTCCGACTACTGGTCGCTCGGCATCATAATACTTGAAATGCTCCTAAATAAGCACCCTTTCGGCGACATGGACGCTAAAACCATTACTTATTACATAACGACCAAAGAAGTTCCTGGACTCGAATCCGCCGGCAGCGAATTTTATCCATTAGTCAAAGGTCTTCTCAATCGTGACGATAAAAAGCGCTGGGGAAGAAAACAGGTCGCCGACTGGTTAGATAACGCGATTAAAAGCGATTTTTATGAGCCTTTTTCGTTTTACGGCCGCAAGTGCTTCGATTTAAAGGAATTCACGCAGGATTTAATAGTCAACTGGGAGCGCGCCGCGCTTGAAATAATATCGATAAAACAGTGGTTTTTAAAAAACACGGGCGACCGCGGTCTCGTGCCGCTCGTAAAAGATATCTGCCGGCCGAAGGAGTCCAATGACGAAAGTTTATTCGAATTAATTTATATACTAAATCCCGATATCCAGATGATATTCAAAAAAAAGAATATTACGCCGTTATTTATGGCCGATTTATCATTTAAAATATATAACGGCGAGGCTTCGCAAGAAGAGAAAGATTTTTTTAACGCTCTTATCGATTGTAAAATTTTTGAAAAATATTATGAATTGAGCCGTAAAAATGATGAATTTAAGACAGTCTGCCTCGCGGGCGCTTCGCAATGCCGTCAGATCGAAGATATCGAGGCTAAGGCGGCTGAATTTTTAAAGCATACTGCCCCTGAGCGGCTTTCTCAAAAGGATGGATTTTATAAATCCATTGCCGTTAAATTAAATAAAATCAAAAACGACCAGCATATTAAAATTTACATATATGTAGTAGGCATAGGCCTTTTACTTATGATGTCTTTTATTTTTATATTACTTTACGATTAACGATAATAACAAATACTGGAGGCGTATCAATGAATAAACTGATAGTCGGCGATCTTAACGAAAGCTACTGCGTTGATTTAAATAAAAAACAATTGATCATAGGGCGTCTTGGCGATTGCGACATAGCGCTTAAGAGCAATTCAGTTTCGCGCAATCACGCTAAAATATATCTAAAGGAGACGCTGTGGTTTTTAGAAGATATGAATTCGACGAACGGAGTATTCGTCAATAATACTAAAATCGAATCGCCTCTGGCGCTTATGCATAAAGATCTTATAAAAATAGGCGAAAGCACGCTCGAATTTATAGATGAGGAATTTTCGGTTATCGACAGCGCAGTAAATAATATAGCTTCGGCTTTTCACAGACATTCCAAATCGGTTAAGCCTGTTTCTTTAAAAGATTTTTTAAAGGGCGTCAACGAGGTGAAAAATAAATTAGCCATGCTCGCCTCTTCCATGGAAGGCGGACAGACGCAGCTCAAGCCGGCGGAAGAAGCGGTTAAGGCCATGGCAGCCGAACTCGCGCTTATGATTAAAGGTTATATAAATTCGGGCGTCTCCGATAACACTTCTTCGACATTAGTGCACGGCATTGAGTCAAAATTAAAGTACGACGGCATTTCACAGATGCTCGAAGCCGCGGCGGCGGATAAGCCGGCGGCGGAAAATACCAATTATTTATTCGCGCTCGACGAGATAAAAAACGCCGCTGAAAACGTTTCCGATTATAAAAAATCATGCTATTTAATTTTATCGATAGCTATGAAGATATTAGAATTAAACCGCGGTTTTATAATCATAAAAGACCCGGTGAGCGGAGCTATTACTCCCTTAGTTTCTAAAATCAATAAAAACGATATGCACGAATCAAGCCCTTCGATGTCGGTCGCGCGCTACGCCATCGGTAAAAACCACGCCATTTTTATCGACGATCCCGCTCTCGATCCGCGGTTTGCCGATAAATCAAGAAGCATTATAAGCGGCGTTATTAAATCCGTTATATGCGTCCCGCTGTCTAAAAAATCGATAAGTCTCGGCGCGATTTATCTTGACAGCGACGAGCAGAAAAAGAATTTTAGCGATCTCGACCGTGATTTTGTAATTAAACTCGCCGGTCACATCAGCGAGCTGCTTGAAATGAGCGGTCTATTTCATGAATTAGTAAGCGAATACGAGGGCATAGAAGAAATATTATCGAAAGTTTCGAAAAAATCTGAACTCGAAGATTTGCTGAAAAAAATAATAATGGCCGACGTTAAAACTAAAATATCGGCCATAGAAAAGGTTTCTGCGACCACCAACGACAATATAGTCGAAATACTTAAAGAAAATCTAAGCGGCGAGGAAAATCGTTTTTTAATAGCTACCTATATAAAAATAATCGGTGCGGTAGCTAAAGAAACCGAGATCGAATTCGTTAAAAAATATCTGCTGCATCCCGACGCCAGGGTCCGCGCCAACTCCATAGGCGCGCTTTTGAATATGAACGCGCGCGAAAGGGCGCTCGATAAAATAGTTAAAATGCTATCCGACGAAGACGCTAAGGTGAAAACGCTCGCCTCACATTATATATTAAGCATGAACCATAATTTATTGATAAGCGAGTTCGAAAAATTTTTAACCGCTTCGGCCGATCGCGCCCTTATCAGCGGAGTTATAAACGCTTCGTTTTTATTGAGCCTCGATGATATCGAAATTTTATTCAACGGGGTTTTCGCGGACCTTGACGATGAATTTAGAACTATGGTGGCGGATTATTTAAGGAGTTCCAATGATGAAAAAGCTTCTATGATTTTAGAGGGGCTTGAAAAGAAAA
>CAYTCW010000080.1:1551-20658 GCA_964436235.1 uncultured bacterium | reverse complement strand
GGCATTTCTTTCAAGGCGATAGCCGTTGAAAATATAGTGGAGCGTAAAAAATTAACGCCCGCCGATATCGCGGCAATTATAAAAGATTTAATGGCCGGGCAGGGGATTTTGTCGTCTAACGCGGTTTTTGTTTTAAGCGGCGGCGATGTGGGTATAAAGCATATCGATTTTCCGAAAATGCCCGTTGAAGCGCTCGCTAAAAATATAAAGAACGAAATGAAAAAAGAGCTTGGCGAGGCCGTGGATAATTTCGATTATCATCACCGCGTTTTAAAGGAATTCGAATCTAAGACCGAAGACGGAGCTTTGCAGAAAAAGATGAAGGTGCTCGTCTGTTCGGTCAGCCGTGAAACGGTCGGCCGGATAAAAGAAGCGGCCGCGCTCGCGGGCCTCTCCGTTTCGGCTATTATTTCAGCCCAGCTCAGTTTTTACGCGCTGGCAAAGAAAATAGGCGTTTTAGAGGATCTTTTGCCGGATGAGATCGTAATGTTTTTAGATTTCGGCAACGCGCAGATCACCACGAATTTTATTTCAGCGGACGGTCTGAGGTTTTCAAAAGATATCAATATGGGCGGTTCGACGCTTACTACGGTTATAAAAACTTTGAATACTTCCGCCGCCCCTATAGGCATGATCGAGGCGGAAGAATTAAAATTTAAAACGGGAATATTATCGCAGGAAGAAGTTGACGCTATGGACGATAGTAATCCCGAAGCCAACCTTCATAAAGTGCTCAATGTTTCCTTCCGTAAACTTCTTCAGCGCATAAGGCTTTCGACGGGTTATTTTTTCGCGAATTTCAAGGAATCGGTAAGTTTTCAGGCGCTTAAATCAATATATCTTTCGGGCGGCAACGGCGCTATAAAAGGCGTGAAGGAGTTTTTAGCCGATTATTACGGCACCGGCATCGTCAGGATAGACTGCCGCGAGGCCGTTGATATGAGCTCCTGCAGGCCGGAATTGATCGAAAAGTACGGAGCGTCGTTTATAAATATATCTTCGGCTATACACGAATTTTTATATCCGCAATATTTTTTGAATTTTAACGAGGGCGTTAAAACAAGCGATGAGGGCGGCAATAGCTCCGGCCGGGCGGCCGGAGATTATATCAAAAATCTTGCGGCCGTCAAATATATAACTAAATACGGAACGCTTAATGTGATAATTGCCTTTAGCGTATTATACTCGCTCATCTTTTCGAGCCTCTGGGGCTGGAACTACTGGAGTATAGCCGCCGCCGAATCCGAGAAAAAAGATATAACCGTATTGACTAAAGAACTTGAATCCGGAGAGGCGAGGAAAAATCGCGAAAATATCGAAAACGAGTATAACGCTTATCTTAAAAAAATAAACTCAAAAGCCGTGCTGGAGTTTAAAAAATATTCGCTCGATAAGATAACGCTTGAAATATCTAACTGCATTCCGCCCGATGTTTCGATTAAACAATTTAATTTTATCAATGAGGCGGGCCCGCTGGTTTCGATAGCGGGAGTAACCAATTCTTATGAAAGCGCCATTAATTTCAGCGAGGCGCTAAAAAAAGGCGAATATTGCCCGCAAGTAACGGTTAAAAAAATCGATCAATTAGAAAACCGGGTGGAATTTCAATTCGAGATAGCCGTAAACGGGGAGGGGCAAAAATGAGCCTTATCGCAACCTTAAAATCGAGGTATACGGAAGTTTCGAATAAAATAGAGGCGCTTAAATTAACTGATAGAGTTATGATAGTGCTTTGCGTTGTTTTAATTCCGCCTTTTATTTTTTTCTATTTTATTTATCCTCAGCAGGCGTCTCAAATAAAAAAAAATAAAGCGGCGCTTCAAATGGTCCGCGGCAGATACGAAACATTAAAAAACGAGGCGGACAGGCTTGAAAGAAACGCCGAAGAAATTAAAAACGGCGCGCTGCAGATTCAGCTTATAGACGCGCTGGCCCTGGAACCGGGCGCGGGAGTGCAGTTTATTAACGCCATATCATTTAATGCCGTTAAAGACGGATTGGATATTAAATTCATAAAAAAAACGGCTAAATACGACCAGATATACGAAAAAAGCTACGCGGCCGTCGATGAGGCCGGAAATACCGATGAAACCAGCCGGTTTAATTATAAACTGCTGCCCATCGAAATTACATTCAGGTCTCCGGCGGCGGATATGATAGCTTTTTTCAATATGCTCGAAGGATTTAAAAAAATAAATTATTTTACCCGCAGGGTTAACGCCGTCAGAACGGATGACGGAATTTGCGAAGTAAGCGTTATATTAGAGATATTAATCGAAGTCAAATTCAGTTAGGATAGTTTTAATTAAATGGCTGTAATTAAGGTAATATTAAAAAAAATGAATATAATCCGGGGACTTTTTGCGAGATGCGTTCCGCAGACGAGAAAGCTGCGGCCGTTTGTAAAGCAAAATTTGATTTTATGGTTAATTACATGCGGAATAGTTATAGTTACGATTGTGTTCGCATGCTTTCCCCGAACTTTAAAAGCCGCTCTGCCTCCGGATTTATTCGAAAATAAGTCGGAAGCGGGAGTTTTTAAGTCGAAGGTAAAAAGAGATATATTTTATACGACTGAAGAAATGGCTGATATAAAAAAATTGGTTTCGCAACAGCAGGCGGATAATGCGGCGCCGCCTCAGCCGATGCAGCCGGTTACGGTCCAGACATCTTCGCAGCAGGCGCTTTCGCAGAACCAGCCTCAGCAGCAGGCCGCTCCGGTTCAAGACGCCGGGCAGTCCGCTCCGCAAACCGGTAGCGTCGAAATTTTCAACGTTGAAGGAATTATTAAAATGGGTAATAAAGGATGCGCCATAATTAATTCGCGTCTGTGGTTCGTAGGAAAACCCGAGCAGGGCTATGAGCTTATAAAACTGCATCCTGAAGCCGTTGAAATTAAACTTCCCGACGGTAAAATAGTTAAGCATAAACTTATGAAAAACAGATAAGGTTTTTTGAAAAAATATATAACATATAATCGAAACACAAAACATATAAGAATATAAAGAGATGATTTATGGAAATTAAAAAACGGCTTGGCGATATTTTAATTGAAAAAAAGCTCATTACCGAAGAACAGCTTGCCGAAGCGCTTAAACAGCAGAAACTTCGAAAGCAGCGGCTCGGAAAGGTTCTTGTCGAACTTAATTATATAAGCGAGCAGAGCATTCTCAATGTTATTTCCGAACAGCTCAATATTCCGATAATGGATATCAGCCGCATTATAGTTGATAAAGAAGTCGCGGATTTAGTGGACGCGGACCTCGCCCGCGAAAAACTTATTATGCCGCTCATGCTCGACGGCGGGCATCTTGTCGTCGGCATGGCCGATCCGCTCGACGTGTTCGCTCTCGAAAAAATAGAGCACAGCCTTAAAATGCCAATAGATGTGGTGGTATGTTCGGAAATGCAGATAACCAGCGTTATATCCGAAGTTTACGGCGCCATAAATAAGACCGTGTCGGCCCTTGTTTCAGAGGCCGAATTGCAGTCCGAGCGCGAAGAGCTCGACAGGGTCGATAGCCAAATAATAGAACTCATAGGTAAAAATGAAGAAAACGACCCGGTCGTAAAGTTAGTTTCCGAAGTAATAAAAGACGCCGCTGCAAAGCGCGCCTCAGATATTCACGTTGAGCCTACCGAAAAAGGCCTGCTGATAAGATTCAGGATAGACGGCGTACTCGTGCACGCTTTCGACGTTGACGCTAAAATTCAGAGCCGTTTTATTGCGCGCATCAAAGTCGTCGCGGGAATGGATATTTCGGAAAAACGACTTCCGCAGGACGGAAGAATGCAGATCAAATTCGATAAAACGGTCATCGATATCCGCGTAAGCACGCTTCCTATCGTGTGGGGCGAAAAGATCGTCATGAGGCTTTTAGACCGTTCTTCAGTGCAGATAGGTATAGACAGCATAGGTTTCAACCAGTCGAATCTTGAAAATTTCAAACGCTCGCTTAAACAGCCGAACGGCATAATACTTGTCACCGGCCCTACCGGTTCGGGTAAAACTTCGACTTTATACGCCGGGCTCAATTTGATCAAATCGCCTGAAATAAATATAATAACGGTTGAAAATCCAGTCGAGTACAGACTTTCGCTTATCAATCAGGTGCAGATACGAACCGATATCAACTATACCTTCGCCTCCGCGCTTCGCTCGATTTTAAGGCAGGACCCCGACGTAATAATGGTCGGCGAAATACGCGACCTTGAAACGGCGAATATAGCTATAGAGGCCGCCCTTACCGGACACCTCGTTTTATCGACCCTGCATACCAATGATTCGGCTTCTACTATAACGCGTTTTATCGAAATGGGCATACAGCCGTTTTTACTTACCTCGACTATAGTAGCCATAGTTTCACAGCGCTTGGTCAGGCGTATCTGCCCGAACTGCCGCGAGGAGTACGAGCCGGCCGAAGAGCTTCTGCAGAGCATGAAAATAACCCCCGGCAAGGTGAAATTTTATAAGGGGAAAGGCTGCTCCGCCTGCGTTAATACAGGCTTTAAAGGGCGCGTGGCGATACACGAAGTTTTGATGATGAACGATGAAATCAGGCATAAAATATTCGAAGGCCATTCTACCGAAGAAATTAAAAAAGCCGCGCGGGTTTCGGGAATGAAAACCATGCGTTTTGACGGCCTTTCAAAAGCGGCGCAGGGCTTGACCACTCTTTCTGAAGTTATAAGAATGACGAAGATAGATGAATAAAACGCTCCTGCCATAATATTAACCGCGCAATTAAATCGCCTGCCGGTAATATCATCCGATCAATTAAGCGATTTTTAAAGATATTTTTATAAAAACGCTTTAATTCGCTATTGAATTTATCGCGGTTTTATGTTAGAATTAGCCGATTTTATAAACTGCCGGTATGCCGCTATAAGTTCGCCGGCGCTATGTACAGGAGATAATATGTCCGATCCTAAAGATAAACTCGTGCTTTTTAAAGAGATTTTAAGCCTTATGATCGTTACCATAGGTTTTATGACCGCGCTCATGTCTTCGGGGATCGTAAGAAATATCAAAGTCGAACCGCTCACCTTAGTCGTAATAATCGCCGTCATTCTATTTTTTATTCAGTTTTTAGTGCGCGTGGTTTTCGGCGAAGAAAAATACGATGAAATTAAAAGAAAGGTTCTCTATACGGCCCGCGATTTTTCGATAATTTTAATCGTTATGGCGGGTTTTTATTTTGCCGGAAAATACGTCGCCAATCAGAGCGCGCCTTTAAGCGGCCAGGTCCAAAAACCCGCCGGCGAAAGTAAAACTGCCGATAATAGCCTCAGCACGGCGCCGCTTAAAAATCTAAAGAAAGAAAAACCCGTTTCGCAGGTAAAGCCTAAAGATAAACAGGCGTCTATAAAAAGCGATGAAAAGCCTTCTAAAACCGAGTTAAAAGCGGCCCCGCCTGAAGTTAAATCGGTTAAAAAGCCTGCTGCGGCCGAAAAAAAAGTAACGGCCGAAGTTAAGCCTGAGAAGAACGCCGCGACGACAGTAAGTGAAGTAAGGCCGGAAAAAACCTCTGAAGTAACAACGGCAGCCGAAGCTAAGATAGAAAAAACGGCGGAGGCGGCGATAATAAACGAAGTTAAATCTGAAAAACCCGTTGAAACGGTTGTGATAAGCGAAGCGAAAATCGAAAAAACTTCGGAAACTTCGATAATAACCGAAGCTAAACCTGAAAAAACCGTTGAAACGACTATAATAAGCGAAGTTAAGCCTGAAAAAACGGCGGAAACTTCTTTAATGACCGGAACCTTATCCGCGGAAACGAGCCATGGTGCGATCGTGCCGGCCTCGGCGACCGTTGAAAACAAAGCGGATAAAGTCAAAAAAAACCCCGAAACGGTAGTTATTACCGTTACCGCCGAAGACGAGCCCGATAACAACGAACTGCCGTTAGAACCGGTTTTAAAGCCGGCCGTAGAAAGCCCTGCGGTAAATAAAAGCGCGGTTAAGCCCGCCGGGGAGGACAGCGACGAAGTCCTCTCATATAAGATGGTCAAAGACGAAGACGCCGGCGTTGATATAAAAGACGATTCCGCGGTTGTCGGCGGTGCGAAAACCAGCGTTGAATTCGAGCGCACTTCATCCGATTTGAGAGAAAAAGTCAATAACGATAAAGTCATTATCAAAAAGGAATATGAACTCAATAAGACGCCCGGCGGTATAAAAAACGCCGGAGATAAACTTCTCGACGGCGGACGGAAATTATTCGACGGCGGCGCCGATTTGATTGAAAAAGCCGGCCAGGGAATTAAAAAACAGGTTGATAAAGTAATAAAGTAATTAAAGTAATTAAAGTAATTATATAAAACGCAATAAAGTAATTATGACTGATAAAAAAAAGAAAAAGAAAACTAAAAAAAAACAGGCTGAATTCAGCCTCGCTAAGGCCGTAAAAAAAGCCGCACGAGATAATACGATGGGTTTGAACCTGTCCACTAAAGACCACGGCGATAAGACCGCCTACGAAAGGCCGGCCCAGAAAAAAACGGTTAAAGAAACCATAGATAAGGAGATTTCGATCGATGAATAAGCGGCTTTATTTTTTTTGCGCGCTCTTACTTGCCGCGGCGGTTATTCTGCCCGGCTTTATAGCTTCGGCGGCGGAGGCCGACGGTGAAATCAACCGCCGGCTTGCGGCTAAGGTCAAAATAAAACTGTCGGTTTCAGCCGATGCTTTTAACTACGAAGCTAAAGAAAAGAAGGCGCTCGAAAAGAAGATTGAAAACTGTTTAATGACGGCTGTTTTGAAAAATACCGACGCCGTATTTGCCGATAAAAACTGCGACGCGGATATTTCTGTCCGTTTTAAAGTCGCCGCCGCTTTTTCTAAAAACGAAGAAGATCTGCTGTGCGTTCTTTCCGTTGCCGCTTCGGCCGCGGCATCTTATCAAATTTCCGGCGGCGTCTCCCCGGTTGCCGTGCATGAAGTATTTTGCCTGCGTATGTGCGATTTAAATAAAAACTGCTCATCGATAGCTTCGATGGTTAACGAAAATATTCTTTCCGCGGTAAAAGACGCTAAAAAGATCGCCGCCGCGCGCAGGGCCGCCGAAGAGAAAAAGCGGCGCGAAGAATACGAGCTGGCGCTTAAAAAACAGAATGAAATAAAAAAAGCCGAAGAGATAAAGGAATGGAAGGCGCAAAAATATCAGCAGTGGAAGAGCAATAAGTCCATGTCTATTCTCGACGAGGAACTCGAGGCCGCCGGGATCACCTTCGAACAGCTTCTTAAAGAATTCAAGGAAATGGACGCCCGCTAAAACGGCCCGCCGCTTTTTAATTTACGCTTATATAAATTCAACTTAATTATTAAATATCAGATATTCGAGAAGCCGGCCGGTTTGCGAAAGCGAATCGGCCGACACTTTGTCGCCCGTATCTGAAAGTGTGTGCCAGTAAGGAAAATCGAAGTCGATCAAGACCGCCGACGGGACGCCGGCGTTTATAAAAGGTATGTGGTCGTCGAATATCTGGTATTTAGGGCTGGCTATAAATCCTTTCAGCCCGAGTTTGGCAGCCGATTCGAATATATGCGCCGTGAGCTGAGGATAGGCGTTGACGGAATTTATGTCCTGGTAGACATTTAAGTCTTTATCGCCGATCATATCGATAAGAATGAAATATTCGATGGATTTAATTTCGTCCGCGCTCAGATTGGCCGCGTAATATTTCGAGCCGTAGAGCATGTTTTCGGTGCCCGTTGAAAAATCTTCACCGTCGAAGAATATCAGTCGGACTGAATGTTTGAGCCCGGTTTTTCGTTCGGCGATAACGCGTGCGAGCTCCATAAGAACCGCTACGCCCGAGGCGCCGTCATTGGCGCCCGGAATGGGAACGGCCTTCATGGCCGGATCCGGGTCGTTAGGCGCTATGGGGATAGTGTCGTAGTGGGCGCCGAATACCTTTAATTTTGAATTAACGGGCGATTTTAGCGTAGCTATCACATTATAGAAATTGACGCCGTTTCCGAGGCCGTTCGTTCCTTTAAGCGGCTGGATAAGCGTTTCGAAGCCCAATGCCTTGAGTTTTTCGCATAATTTATCGCGCAGCGCCATCTGCTTTGCGTCTGAAGAAGTACGCGGCCCCATGGCGAGCTGTTCGTAAACGAAATTGAGCGAGTTTGCGCCGTTGAAGCTAAGATTAATTTCGGAGCTCGAATCGCCGCCTGCGGGCTTTAGAGTATCGAACGGCCCTGATAAAGGGTTTTCAACCGCGCTGGCGCAGGATATGATCATCAGCAGGCACGCGCCGAGCGTAACTGCGCGAAAAAAAGCCGTTGAATTAACATTTTTGCTACTAATATTATTATCGTTTTTCATATTATTATTCTTCTTTCCAGCCGTCCTTCATTATTTATTTTGTTTCAATAATTTATTTTTAATTATTAATATCTTGTATTTTGCCGCAGTAGCGAGTAATGGATTTAATTGCGCTACGCTTAATTGCGGCACGGTATTTTTATCGTAAAAGTAGCGCCGCGCCCTATTTCGGATTCTACGCTTATGCTCGCCTTATGCTCTTCTAAGATGCGGTGGACGATGGCTAAGCCGAGGCCGGTGCCGTTGTCTTTAGTCGTAAAAAAAGGATTGAATATCTGGTTATAATATTCGGACGAAATGCCGCAGCCGGTGTCGCTTATGGAAATTAAATGATTATGTTCGTCGTCGCGCGCCGAAATTTTGATTATCTTATTCAGGCTTTCGCTCATCGAATGAATGGCGTTCTGGCAAATGTTGAAAAAAACCTGCTTGATCTGCGCGGGATCGCATTTTACTATGAAAGGCATATCGGGATACTCTCTTATGATAGTAATGTTTTGCGAGTCGATCTTCGATTGAAGCAGAAAAAGCGTCGATTCTATTACTTCAATAATAGGTGTATCGCAGAATTCCGGCTTCGACGGACGGGCGAAATTTAAAAGATTCGAGATTATATTGTCGAGCCTGTCGATTTCATCGAGAATGGCCTTGGTGTATAGATTTCTTTTCGAGTCTCGTTTTTCGAGATCTTTATCGATTATCTGGATCATCATTTTAATTCCGGTAAGTGGATTTCTGATCTCGTGGGCTACGCCTGAAGCGAGCTCGCCTACGGCGGAAAGCCTGTCAGTGCGCCTTATATGCTCTTCCATCTGGCGCATCTTCGAGATATCGCGGATGAACATAGCAATGCCCAGACGCGCTCCTTCGGAGTTTTTAAACTGGAAGGTGGTTATTTCGAAGGTCATTTTATTTTTTTTATTGTATATTTCGAAATTTTCGAATACGAATCCCTTTGAAAGCGAGTCGTTTAATATGCCGACGATAGTCGATTCGCGGTCTATTATTTCGTCGAATTTTTTGCCGACTATGTCCTGCTGGCTGTAGCGGGTGAGATTAAGGTATAATTTGGCTATCTGGTTTATTATATTTATATTGCCGTTCATGTCTATGGTAATTATACCTAAAGGCATACTTTCCATTATCGATTCCGTATAGGTGCGTATATTAAGCAGAGTAAGAAAAAGATTATCGATAGAGGCTATCTGTGATGAAAGAATTTTGACCGTAATTTTATCGTCGTCGTTATACGCGTAAGATTTATAGCTGCCCGAAGCGATTACGCCGACGAGGTTTTCATCTACGATAACCGGCACCACTAAAAAAGATTTGTAAATGCCGTGGTGCGATAAAAGCGAGACCTTCGACTGCGCAGTTTCGCCGATAGGCCCCATTCCGATCGGAATTTCGGAGCCTAAAAACGAAGGGTCGTTGCCCCTGTGCTCTTTAAGCGTGAGCTCCTGCTTTTCGTGGTTCATTATATAAAGCGCGCATATATCGTAATTTAAAAGGCTCTTTACCACGTCAACCAAAGAGCTCAGAGCATCGGCCGGTTTTAATATATTTTTGGTCTGCTGCGATATTTCATATAAAGTCGTCATTTTAGTTATTTTCTGGCTTTCGGCTATTTTTAAATTAATATTTTCCGATATCAGAGTGGCTATCTGTACTAATACCGCCAGATCGCGCATCGCGGCCTCGCTCAAAGCGGCGGACTCTTTTTTGAAAGCTATTATAACGCCCATGAGACGGCCGAAAGCCATCATCGGCATCAAAAAATAATCGGTGAAAGAATTTTTTGAAAGCATAGCCGTCACTTCGGGGTTGGCGAAAAAAAGCGAATCAGGGCCTATTTTAACGGTTTTAAAATAAGCCGTCGGATCGACGGGCACTTTCACCGACGAAACGCTGAAAAACGCCGGGTCTATGTCGAGCTCCGAGGAGATTATCTGCCGTGAGTCTTCTTCGGCAAAGCCGAGCACGAACTGCGAAACGTGCTTTTTTGAAGTATTGTCGTAGTAAGCGAAAAGAAGATGCGAAAAATTAAATAACTTAGAAATGGACTCGATTATATATAAAAGATTTTTTTCGACTAAGGAACTCGACTGCGATAAGCGCGTCATCTCGTATAAAACGGAGGATATATCAACCGGTCTGTCAGCCTTCATTTATTAAACTCTCCAAAACTCTCTAAAATTTTGATTGATTTTTTTAATAACTTATTTTATTATATAACATATTCTTAATTTTTACAAGGCTGCAAATTAAAATTCGAATTATATAGATTACTTATCAAAAGATAAAGGAATTAACTTATGCCCGTTTCGGCTAACAAAAAAGATAGATCTATTTTAAGCAGGCCTATAGGCATTTTCGATTCGGGCCTCGGCGGACTTACAGTGTTTTCCGAGATAAAAAAAGCGCTTCCGGCGGAGAATTTAATATATTTCGGCGATACCGCCCGCGTTCCCTACGGAGCCAAATCGCCCAGAATAGTCGAAAGATATACTATGGAAATAGTTAATTTCTTAGAATCCTGCGGCGTTAAAATGATAGTCATAGCATGTAACACATCTACGGCGACCGCTTATAAAAAAGTGAAGAGGCATGTTAAAGTGCCTGTTATAGGCGTTATCGAGCCAGCCTGCTCGCTGGCGTGCGAAGTCAGTAAAACCGGTCGCATCGGGATTATCGGAACTAAAATTACCGTCCAGAGCGGCGCTTACCCCGAAAAGCTTCATGCGCTTAACCCCGAAATAAAGGCTTTTCAAAAAGAATGCCCGCTTTTCGTGCCGTTAGTAGAAGAGGGCATGACGGAAGGCGAAGTGATAAACCTGGTGGCCGGGCAGTATTTAAAAGAATTCGAAGATAAGGACATAGACGCGCTTATATTGGGCTGCACGCATTATCCGTTGATAAGCGAAGTGATAGCCGAAGTCAGCGGCCCCGGCGTTAATATTATCAATTCGGCTAAACAGACCGCGGCCGCCGTAAAAGACACGCTATCGGCGATCGGGATTATCAACCCGTCTAAAAAACAAGGCAGAAGCCGTTATTATTTAACGGATGCCTCGGTTAATTTTATTAGAACGGGCGAGCAATTTTTAAACGAGAAAATGGAAAATATCAAGGTCGTTAAAGTATGGGATATATTGTTGCAATAATTAGGGGGAGTAGTAGTGAAAAGAATTGACGGACGCGAAGTAAACGAGTTAAGGCCGGTTAAGATCACCCGCGATTTTTTGAAATACGCGGAAGGTTCCGTTTTAATAGAGATGGGCAATACCAAAGTTATCGTGGCGGTTTCAATAGAAGACGGAAGCGTTCCGCCGTTCATTAAATCGCAGAACGCTACGGCCGAAGTTAAGGGCGGCTGGCTTACCGCCGAATATTCCATGCTCCCGCGCGCGGGAAAAGACCGCAGCGCGCGCGCTTCGACGAAAGGCAAGCCCGACGGCCGCTCTCTCGAGATTCAGAGGCTTATAGGCCGCGTTTTAAGAACGATATGCGATCCTAAAAAAATCGGCGAACGCACTATTTATATCGATTGCGACGTTATTCAGGCGGACGGCGGAACGCGCACGGCTTCGATCACCGGGGCGTATGTGGCTCTCAAGGCCGCTCTCGACGGTTTGGTGGCGAAGGGCAAATTGAAGGAAAACCCTATGAGCGCTCAGTTGGCGGCGGTATCCGTAGGCGTTATAGATAATAAGATGATGCTCGATCTTTGCTACGAAGAAGACAGCCGCGCGGAAGTTGACATGAATATCATCATGACCTCAAAAAAAGAAATTATCGAAGTCCAGGGCACGGCTGAAAAAGATCCTTTTACGATAGAAACCATGAACCGGTTCATTGAAATGGGCTACGGCGGAATAAAATCGCTTATGGACGCGCAGGACCAGGCGCTTAAATAATTATCATTTATGTTAAGCGCGTGTCGTGTGATGATAGCGCTAAAAATGAAAGCATTATAAGAAGGGCATTGAATAACTATGGATTTCAAAATAGACGCTGCTGATTATTTCGGCGATATAAAACGGGCGGAGGCTAATTTCAATCCGGGAGCTATCAGGGAATATCCGAATATAGCTTTTTTCTTATATACCGGAAATGCCGATAAAATAGATGAATTCAACCATTTTTTTGAAGGCGGCGGTTTTTATTTTCTGGGGCTTAAAGACCTCGTTCCCGAATTAAGAAAGGCCGCTAAAGATAACGAGCCGCATGAAGACGGCGATACGCTCAGCGCCAATTCAATAATTAAATCTTCTTACGGGGCCGGAGTTTCGAAAATAGCTACAGTGGCTGATGATACCGGTTTTTTCGTCGACGAGCTCGGCGGCGCTCCCGGCATTTACGCCGGAAGATATGCGGGTGAGCCCTGCGATTATGAAGCGAACCGGGCCCTCGTTCTTAAAAATCTCGACGGCCGCCCGGAAGGCGAAAGAACGGCCGCATTCCGCTGCGTTATCACGCTTTGTCTCGCGGACGCTTCTAAAAATTTCGAATTCGAAGGCGAGGCGCGCGGGCGCATACTCCGTGAAAAAAGAGGCGGAAACCAGTTCGGCTACGATCCTATTTTTGTCGCCGACGGCTACAGCGAAGCTTTTTCCGAAATGCCGCTCGAGCTGAAAAATAAAATAAGCCACCGCGGCAGAGCGTTTCAAAAGTTATACGACTTTTTAAAAGAAATAGTTGTATATAATAAATAATCGAAGAAATTTAGAGCAATAAGAAGCATTATTCGTTAAAAATAAGATAATCGTCATTAAATTAGATAATATGAGCTTGATTTAATAACTTTAGTGAAGTATAATTAGCGCGGTTGTTTTTCATGGTTTATCGGGGTGTAGCGCAGTTGGCTAGCGCGCTTGCCTTGGGAGCAAGAAGCCGAAGGTTCGAGTCCTTTCACCCCGATTTGAAAATGTAAAAAGAGCGCGGGAGTAGCTCAGTTGGTAGAGCGCCATCCTTCCAAGTTGGAGGTCGCGGGTTCGAGACCCGTCTCCCGCTCTTTATAAAGTGGGCCCGTAGCTCATTTGGATAGAGCAACTGACTTCTAATCAGTTGGCGGGAGGTTCGAATCCTCTCGGGCCCGTTAACTTGAAAATAAAATAAAAAAAATAAAAAAAAGTATTGACAATTAAAATCAAGTGTGTTATAATTAATATCGTGTTAATTGATAACAATTCTTAAACCGGTTAAACTGAGCTTTAATTTAAAGCCTGAATTGAAAATTAAAGTTTAACAGAAAAAGACTTGATGGCGAATGTAGCTCAGTGGTTAGAGTACCAGATTGTGGATCTGGGCGTCGCGGGTTCAAATCCCGTCATTCGCCCTTTAAACAGGCACCCGTAGCTCAATGGATAGAGCATCGGACTTCGAATCCGCAGGCTGTAGGTTCGACTCCTATCGGGTGCATAGCGACGGAATTTAGTTATGCGTGCCCGTGGCTCAATGGATAGAGCAGTGGATTCCGGATCCAAAGGTTGTAGGTTCGACTCCTATCGGGCACATCAAAAGTTGTTTTTTTAAAAATATATAAGTGGGCCGTTAGCTCAGCTGGTAGAGCACAGGATTTTTAATCCTGGTGCCACTGGTTCGAACCCAGTACGGCTCATACTTTTGTCGAAAGACAAGCTCCATAAACGTATGGTGCGGGCGAGTGATGGAATTGGCAGACATGCAAGACTTAGGATCTTGTGGGAGACCGTGAGAGTTCAAATCTCTCCTCGCCCATGCATTTAAGAGGGAGTTGCGCGGAAGTGGCTCAGTGGTAGAGCGTTACCTTGCCAAGGTAAACGTCGCGGGTTCAAGTCCCGTCTTCCGCTTGGCGAATAGTCCTGACGAGTTATCGTCGGGACTTTTTTTTTGCGTGAAGAAAATAGCAGACAATAACTAATATAAATCATAAATAAACGAATTGTGAATAAGCGCGGATAATTTTTATTTAACTCATTTTCTGCCTTTACTGATGTGATTTTTCCGACAATTTGGCTTAAATTTACTTAAATATTGACTTTTTAATCTCTTTTTGTTATCATCTCTTTAAGTTATATTTTAATTATACTAAATAGGATATTTAATGAGCGATATTATCGAACTTTTAAAATCTCATGATGAAAACGACCGTAAAAAGGCCGTTTTAACACTCGCTAAAAAGCCTTCGAAAGATAATCTTCTTATTATTCGCGACGTGGCCGAAAGCGACGAATCCGTCGAAGTTCGATTTTTTGCGCGCAAGGCCCTTTTTTGTATCAAAGAAGCTCTCAAGCCGAAAGTTTCGAGCGACACTTCCGCTTCGGTCAATCTTAAAAGCATCGCCAAGTATTTCGCCGACGATAAATCCGTCGATGAAAAGCTCGCCGTTATCCAGTTAGCTATAAATAAAAATATGAGCGTTATAACCGACGCTTTCGTCGAGCAGCTTTCGTGCGAAAAGAGCCCCGAAGTTATATCCGCTCTTTTGATCGCGGTCGGAAAACTCGGCGACGATTCTAAGATCAAGGCAATAGCGCCTTTTTTAAACAGCGGCAATTCACGCGTGCGCGCTAACGCTATTGAAGCTCTCGAATATATAGGCAGCACAAAAATATATCCCTATGTAATATTAAAGATAGAAGACCCGGATAACCGCGTCCGTTCCAATGCGGCTAAGGCGCTTAAAAAACTCGATTCGGTAACCGCGCTTCGTATTTTAAAAGCTATGCTCGCTTCGAGTAACGTAGCCATGCAGGCTTCCGCCGCATATGTAATGCGTTTTGTAATCGACGAAGCCAATATAGAATTATTGGCGCCTTTATTAAAATCGGCGCACGAAACCGTACGCGATAACGCCGTAATAGCGCTTACGAAATATAAAGAAAACGGAATGAAGGCCGCCGCAAATCTTCTTAAAAATATAACTGCTATACAAACTCCTCTTAACGGGCCGCTTGAAAAAGATTCGATCATCGAAAAAACCGTCG
Source organism: uncultured bacterium (assembly GCA_964436235.1). Lineage (GTDB taxonomy): Bacteria > Muiribacteriota > UBA9980 > UBA9980 > UBA9980 > UBA9980. The sequence continues at coordinate 5,356 of CAYTCW010000080.1, read as the reverse complement.
AGGAAAAATTAGTTGAAAAACTTAAAAGCCCCGATTGCGCCGTGCGCATAGAAGCCGTTAACGAGGCTATGCAAAAAGGCGGTCTCGGATTTGCTAAAGTATTACTTGATCACCTTAAAATCGAAAAAGATAATAAAGCCGCCGCTACCATACTTATAAGTTTAGGCAGGCTTCAATATAAAGACGGCATTGAAGAGGTCGTTAAATTTTTAAAATCAAGAGACGCCAGATGCCGCGCTAACGCCGTCGAAGCTATCAGGCTTATCGGCGTTAAAGACGCGCTTAAAGAATTAGGCGCTTATCTTAAAGATAAAAATAACCGCGTTAAAGCCAATGCGGTTATCGCGCTTAATAACGAAGACGGCTTCGATTTATTCACTCCGCTTTCTGAAATGGCCGAATCCGGCGAAGAACTTATGCAGAAGTCCGCGATTTACGCTATAATGGAAATCAGCCGCCATCAGTTTTACGGTTTTTTACTTATTCTTGAAAAATCGTCGTTCAAAGAGGTCGCCGCGCGAGCTAAAGAGTGTATAAAAAAACTTACCGACGGCGGCGTTAAAATTGAAAAGGTCAGATATAACTCCGGCATTTCAGATAAAAGCTCAGAAGAAGATGATAAAGCCGGTAAAAATTCCGCCTCTGCTACTAATTATGCGGCAAAAGGCTCTTTCGGATTTATAGATAAAACCGGCGCGCTTAAAATAGATTTTCTTTTCGAGGACGCCGGCGATTTTTCATCGGAGCTCGCGCCCGTTAAATCCGGCGGTAAATGGGGTTATTGCGATCAAAACGGAAAGATTTCGATCACGAATATATTCGAGGGGGCCGAACAGTTCACCGGCGGCCTCGGGGCCGTTAAAATGTCGGATAAATTCGGATTCGTCGATAAGCGCGGAATGTTTTCGATAAGCTGTGAATATCCCGAGGTCGGACTGTTCTTCGACGGTCTCGCACCCGTCCGGCAGGGAAAATTATGGGGGTACGCCGATAAAAAAGGCTCGCTGGTTATTAAACCGCAGTTCGATTCCGCCGAAAGTTTTTCCTGCGGCCTTGCGCTCGTTAAAACAAAAGGCTGGTTCGGAAAGAAAATAAAGGCTTTCATAGATAAAACCGGCAATATCGTCATCAATCTTAAATTCGATAACGCTTTCGGTTTCAGCGAATCCATGGCGCGCGTATTAAAGGGCGATAAGTGGGGTTTTATCGATAAAACGGGCCGCTTAGTCATCAAGCCGCAGTTCGATAACGCATCTGATTTTCACGAAGGCTTCGCCGCTGTTGAAATTAAAGGCAAAAAAGGCTTCGTTGATAAAAATTCTAAAATGATAATAGAGGCAAAATACGACGATGTTAAAAGATTCTCCGACGCGCTCGCGCCAGTGTGCCAATCCTCTAAATGGGGTTATGCCGACCGTGACGGAAAACTTTTTATAAAACCGAAGTACGATGACGCTAAAGAATTCGTTAATAACCTCGCGCCCGTTAAAATTAAAAATAAATGGGGCGTTATAAATAAAATCGAAAAATTTATCGTCGAGCCGGTTTATGAAGATATAGGTTTTTTCTGCGAAGGCTTCGCGCGGGTTAAAAAATCTCAACTCAATAAGTAAACGGTTAATTTAACCGCGGTTATAAATGAAATATATCCATAGACAACGCAAATTTAATTTAACTACGGCAAAAGCGCCGCCGCTGAAAAGTTATTCAGTTCGATTATCGGTCGGCTTTTTTAAGTTCGATTTGTGCAGTTTGCCTCCGTATCCCGTCCTTTTTTTAATTATATTTATACTTACTCTTTTTATCGGCTGCGGCTATTCTTATGCCGCCAGTCACGCGATTCTTCCAGTTAAAAACATAGCCGGTCTCGATCATTCGATGCGAAACCCCTTCAAATACGCTTTTTCGAAAATTCCGATGCGCGTCGCTGAAATGATAGCAAAAAATAAAATAGAGAAAATGGTCGTTTTTCAGGGCGGTAAAGAAGAATGTGAACGCTATTTCGGATCCGCCTTCGGTATGGGCAGCCTTGAAGAATTTGAAGATACCTACCGTGACGGATCTAAAACTTATTTTTACAAAATAACCGGCCGGAATTTATATATCGATTATAAAAATTACGGTCGCGATATGGTCGTGCATAAAGCTTTACTTTATCAATTTTGCGGGCTCGCCTGCGATAAAATCGAATTGCTCGTTTATAAAGACCGCCTCGCCTCCAATCCTTTATTCGCTAAAAGCGCCGAAGCCGCCGGAAGCTGCGAGATAGCCGTGATAGGTTATGTGCGCTCTTTCGTCCGCGATTTTACGCTTAGAAAAAAGGCCCGTCAGAAAGCGGAATACCTTAGAGATTTTCTTTCTTCGCCGCTTAATTACTACGGTCTTTTGAAGCGGGTCAAAATTTTTTATACGGCACACCGCCCGATGAGCGGAAGAGCCGTGTCCGAAGTCGGCGAGATATCCCATGCGTTAAGCGTTATTTTAAATTCAGATCCGTCGCTGTTTTTTAAATACAGCGCTTACTATTATCTTCTTCAAGATTTAGAAGCGCAGTTTTTAAAAATTTCATCAGCCGCTGATGGTTTTGACGATATAATGCTTGAATCAGGTTTTAAATTCTATCCGATAAATGGTAAATATGATTTTAAAGCCGGTGAATATATACAATCCGGCTTCGATATCCGGCGTTTCTTAGTAACCGGAAATGACGGCGTTAAAAGACGCTTATTGATAACAAGACATCCATACGGCGAGCAGGCGAGCGCCCTTAAAAACGAATTATACGCAGCCGGCGCGCGACGCATATTATTTTTAGGATCCTGCGGAGGCTTCGACGATGATTTGAATGCGGGCGATATAATTATCAGCCGGGCGTTTTACCGTTATGATCAAAATGGTGAATTTTACGGTCCCACGGCCGGTAACGACGCTTTCGGCTTTTTTAAAGCCGAAGTAAACAAGCCTCACGCACAAAACGCTTCTTTTAAGTTGAAAAATTACCATATTTCAGTCCCGTCGCCGTTAGTCGAAACTAAAAAATCGGTTGACGAATTTATAAATAAAAAAATATCGTCGGTCGATTGCGAATCTTATTATCTTTTCGAAAATAAAGAGCCCTTGCGCTCGATGGCATCTATTTTTATCGTAACCGATCTGCCGCTCAAAGAACATACTTTAGAAAGTTATGACTCCGAATCGCCCCTTATAAGAAAGGCCCAGATGCGTGCGCTCGATCTTATCATACAATATTTTCAGATAAGCGGCGTCGAAGTTAATTAAAAAGAATATATTTAAAAGGCAGGATGACTTATTTATAACGAAAATAAAATAGTTTTAAAAATGCCCGGCCGGGTTATAAATTATTTGTTTATGCCGTTGATCGTTTTTATTATCTCGGCGTTATTCTCGGCGTTATTCTCGCCTTTATTCGCTTTCGATAATTTCGGTAAAATTATCAACCGCGGCGCCGTTGGAACTCCCTTATTCGTGAGCGCGCGCGTGGCGGGGTCTGATAAAAAGGCGCTTGTAAACGATTATTTTATATTGAAAACTTTTAACCAAGACGGCCGCGGCGTTTGCATCGAATTGAGCGCGCCAGCTTCAGACGCCGTTTCGGATATAGACGCTTTTAAATCCTCGCCCGTCGATACCCTTGAAATTTATTTTTACAGATATTCCGGCGCAAAATTAAAAAGAAGCGGCGTCGCTCTCGAAATTCCACGAACGCATAAAATATTAGAACAACAAGATTATTTAATATATTATGCAGCAAACGATTTTGCCAATCCTTACAACGACCGCGGAA